>JAOPVF010000068.1 GCA_025963195.1 Mycobacterium sp.
ACCACCACCAGGCCCGCCGCCACTAGCAGCATCACTGCGGTGAAGACGATCACGTTGATCAGCGTCTTGCGGTCGCGCGTCATCAGAAGTCATCCCGTTCCGCGTACGCCCCGTTGAACAAGAACTGCAACGTCGACGGCGCGTCGAACTGCAACTCGGTGTTCGGCTGGTACGGAATGTAGGCGTTGTCGGTGACCAGGAAGGGCGCGCGGTACCACGATCCGCCGTACTGCTTGCTTGGCATGTTCGGGAGCCCGCGGCAGTTCGGGCCGCCCGAGGCGTTCACCAGCGGCAGGCTCTCCGGGTATGTGTACGCCGGTGCGCCTGGCAGGAAGTTCGACGCCACGAACAGACCCGGCCGGATGCCGCCGATGACGGGAGCGAACGCGTCCAGTGCCTTCTTCGTACCGGTGAGCATGCAGCCGAATTCCGGGGAGTAGTCGCCGGCCACCTTAAGCGGCGCCCGCAACCGCTGAATCGCGGCGATGTAGTCCTCGGCGGCGGGTTGCAGCGTCGCGGTACCGTTGTTGGCCAGACCCGTTGCGGCCAGCAAGGTGGCGTTCAGGTTGTCCTGCTCGTCGACGATCGTGTGGCTGATGACGGGCGCGTTGTCGAACACCGTCGTCAGATCGGGTGCGGCGTCGGCGTAGATGTCAGCGACCTGAGCCGTCTTTTGAAAGTCCTGCTGCAGCGTGGGTAGTTTCGGATTCAGCTGCTGCAGATAGTAATTCAGGCCGGCCATGGTGGCGCCGAGGTCGTCGCCGTTGCCGCGCAGGCCTTCCCCGAGCGCAGAGATCGTCGCGTTGAGGTTGACCGGATCGATCTTCTGCAGCACGTCGGACAGCGTCTGGAACAGAGTGTTCACCTCGAGCTGCACGTCCGCGGCCTGCACGTGCGCACCGGGCCGCAAGGAGTTGCCCGCAGGCGAGTCGGGCGGAAGGAACTCGACGGCCTTCGCGCCGAACACCGTGGTGCCGCCGATGCGCACCTTGGCGTTGGACGGCACGTAGGGCAACTGGCTGCTGTCGATCGCCAACGTGAGCTTGGCCTCGTTACCCGCGTACTCGATGCCCTTCACCCGGCCGATTTGAATGCCGCGGTACTTCACCTTGGCGTCGGACTCCATCACCAGCCCGGCCCGCGGCGAGGTCACCGTCACCGTGTCGACGGATGTGAACTTGGCGGTGTAGGAGAGGTAGGTGAACACGGTGGCAGCGACCAAGAGGGCACCAAGGATCGCCGCAGCGATCCTTACGTGGCTGCGCTTGGCGTCACCGTTGGCCATTCGTTCCTGCCCTAACCGGAGAGGTTGAAGTTGCCGGACGCTCCGTAGACGGCGAGCGAGATGAACAGGGTGATGGTGACGACGACGATGAGTGAGGTGCGGACGGCCTGACCGACGGCGATGCCAACGCCGACAGGGCCGCCGGACGCGTTGTAGCCGTAATAGGTGTGCACCAGCATCACGGCTATGGACATGACGATGGCCTGCAGGAACGACCACAGCAGATCAGTCGGCACCAGGAACGTATTGAAGTAGTGGTCGTACAGGCCTGCCGACTGCCCGTTGATGAAGACGGTGGTGAACCGTGCGGCGAAGAACGCCGCGAGGACCGACAGGGAGTACAGCGGGACGATCGCGATGAGGCCGGCGATGATGCGCGTTGACACGAGATAGGACACCGAGTGCACGGCCATTGCCTCGACGGCGTCGATCTCCTCGGATACCCGCATGGCACCCAGTTGCGCGGTGGTGCCCGCGCCGATGGTGGCCGCAAGGGCGATGCCCGCGATCACCGGGGCGACGATGCGTACGTTGAGGAACGCCGATAGGAAGCCTGTCAGCGCCTCGATGCCGATGTTGCCAAGCGACGAATAGCCCTGCACCGCAATGACACCGCCGGAGGCCAGCGTGAGGAACGCTGCGACGCCGACGGTGCCGCCGATCATCACGAGGGTACCCGCGCCCATGGTCATCTCGGCGATGAGGCGAATGGTCTCCTTGCGGTAGCGGGTCAGCGCATTGGGGATGTAGCGCATCGACTCGCCGTAGAACAGAGCCTGTTCGCCGACGTTGTCGACGGCCTTCGGCACACCGCGGAACAGGCGGCGGAAGCGAAGCGTGGCGTCGTAGCTCATCGCGCCAGCACCCGAACCCCGATCGCCGTCGCGATCACGTTGATCACGAACAGACAGATGAACGCGTAGACCACGGTCTCGTTGACCGCGACCCCGACGCCCTTGGGGCCACCCTTCACCGTCAGTCCGCGGTAGCAGCCGACGAGGCCTGCGACCACCCCGAACAACATTGCCTTCAAGAAGGCGAGCATCAGCTCGCCGAGGCCGGTCAGAATCGTCAGTCCGTTGATGAACGCCCCTGGGTTGACGCCCTGCAGGAACACCGAGAAGACGTAGCCGCCGGACAACCCGATCGCGCACACCAGCCCGTTCAGCAGAAGCGCCACGAACGTCGAGGCCAGCACGCGTGGCACGACCAGTCGCTGGATCGGATCGATGCCCAGCACCCGCATGGCGTCGATCTCCTCGCGGATGGTGCGCGCGCCGAGGTCGGCGCAGATCGCCGTGGCACCGGCCCCCGCGACCACCAACACCGTCACCACCGGCCCGAGCTGCGTAACGGTGCCGAATGCGGTGCCCGCACCCGAAAGGTCGGCCGCGCCGAGCTCGCGAAGCAGGATGTTGAGGGTGAACGCCACCAGAACGGTGAACGGGATGGCGACCAGCAGCGTCGGAATCAGGGAGACGCGCGCGATCATCCAGGTCTGATCGAGGAACTCACGGAACTGAAAGGGCCGCCGGAACATCTTGACGAAGGTGTCCAGGGACATCTCGAAGAACCCGCCGACGGCCCGGGCCGGAGCCGCAAGCTGTTCGATCAACCTCGGCTCCGTTCTCGGCACGGGGAGTTGAGTGGTTATTGGCGAAGAACCCGGGACTGGCATTCCCAACGGCAATTCCACTCGACCATGAAGCGGCGCTCTTAGTGAGCCGGCTCATATTAACTAGAACACGTTCGCAGTGTCAAAGAACTGGAAAATCCATCCATATAAGTCTATTTGCGCTGCTCAGAGCACATGCGACGCACCTCATCCTGAAACGTGTTCTACCTCTATGACGAGTGCCCATCCGAGACCATCAGTCTCGCGACTGCATCAGCTCCGCGGCCGAGAATCCACGCTCCGGATCTCGTCCAGCAAAGTACTCGTGCAACGTTGCGTCGAGGTCGGCCGCGGCCCACGCATCGGAGGCTGCGGTGAATTGCTTCTCCGCCGTTGGCGCCGCGACCAGCGTCACTGTCGGACCATAGACGATGAACAGCTGGCCGTTGACGTCTTCAGCCGCAGGCGACGACAAGAACCGCACCAGGTTGACGACGTGCTCGGGTGACAACGCGTCGACTTGGCCCTCGTCGAGCTCGGGAGCGTCGCCGAAGACGTCGGCGGTCATCGCGGTCCTGGCCCGTGGCGCGATGGCGTTGGCCCGGACGCCGTAGCGACCAAGCCCGCGGGCAGCCGTCAGGGTCAGCGCGGTGATACCGGCCTTGGCGGCCCCATAGTTGGCCTGACCTGCGGGACCCGCCAGGCCGGCCTCTGACGAGGTGTTGACGAGCCGGCCGTAAACCGTGCCGCCGTTCTCCTTGGCCTTGTTCCGCCAGTAGGTGGCGGCATTGCGCGTGAGAAGGAAGTGGCCACGCAGGTGTACCGCAATGACCGCATCCCAGTCCTCGTCGGTCATGTTGAACAACATGCGGTCGCGGGTGATCCCTGCGTTGTTGACGACGATGTTCAGCCCGCCGAGCCCGTCTGCGGTGGCGACCAGTTCGTCGGCAGTGCTGCGCGCGCTGATGTCACCGGCGACGGCGACACCCTTGGAGCCCGCGGCGGCAACCTCGTCGAGGACGTCGGATTGGTCGAGGGCGGCGGCAATGTCGTTGACGACCACCGTCGCACCGGCACGGGCCAATCCGATGGCCTCTGCCCGGCCCAAACCCGCTGCGGCGCCCGTCACTACCGCGACGAAACCCGAGAGGTCAGCCGACGCTGAGTTTTCCGCATCAACAGTCACGATATGAATACCTCTAGTCTTTCCGGATCAGGGCAGCTCTTGGGCACTCGGCGATCGACTGGTCCGCCAGCTCCTCCTCGCCTTCTGGCACGGGATCGGCCTTGACGACGGCGTAATCCTCGTCGTCGAGATCGAACAGATCTGGGGCGATACCCACGCACACCGCGTTACCTTCGCAGCGATCGCGATCAACTTCGACTCGCATGACGATCTCCTCCCGGCTCATCGGACCCCTCGCGCGGATGACCCGCCCTTGGTAGGTCGTCAGAATACGACGGCTCGGACCGATGCCACCTCAGCACCGGCTGGATTCCAAGACTAGAACGTGTTACAACCGGGGATGTCGACGGGTACCGGCGGCACGGTGACGGACCAGATAGGACGAAGCGATGCGGATCGGCTATAGCCCCGAGCAGGAAGAGCTGCGTCGCGAGTTGCGCGCGTACTTCACGAAGCTGATGACTCCCGACCGTGCCGAGGCCCTGGCCTCGAATGACGGCGAGATGGGGCGCGGCAACGTCTACCGGGAAACGGTCGCCCAGATGGGCAAGGACGGCTGGCTCACGCTGAGCTGGCCGAAGGAGTTCGGCGGCCAGGGCCGCCCGCCCATGGACGGGCTAATCTTCAACGACGAGGCCTCGATCGCCAACGTCCCCGTGCCATTCCTGACCATCAACAGCGTCGCGCCGACGATCATGCACTTCGGCTCCGATGAGCAGAAGAAGTTCTTCCTCCCCAAGATCGCCGCGGGTGAGCTGCACTTCGCGATCGGTTACTCCGAGCCCGGCGCGGGCACCGACCTCGCCGCCCTGCGCACCACCGCCGTCCGCGACGGTGACGACTACGTGATCAACGGCCAGAAGATGTGGACCAGCTTGATCGCCTACGCCGACTACGTGTGGCTGGCGGTCAGGACCAATCCCGAGGCCAAGAAGCACCGCGGCATCTCGATGTTGGTGGTGCCGACCACCGCGGAGGGCTTCTCGTGGACGCCGGTGCACACCATGTCCGGCATCGATACGAGTGCCACCTACTACCAGGACGTGCGCGTCCCGACGTCCAGCATCGTCGGTGAGGAGAACGGCGGCTGGAAGCTCGTCACCAACCAGCTCAACCACGAGCGCGTCGCGCTGGTCTCCGCACAGCCGATCTACGTTGCGCTCAACGGCGTTCGCGAGTGGGCGCAGAACACCAAGGACGTGCACGGCAAGCGTCTGATCGACTCCGAGTGGGTGCAGCTGAACCTGGCCAGGGTGCATGCCAAGGCCGAGGTGCTCAAGCTGATCAACTGGGAGCTCGCCTCGTCGGCGGACGAGGCGCCGTCCCCCGCCGACGCATCGGCGGCCAAGGTGTACGGCACGGAACTGGCCACCGAGGCCTACCGCCTGCTGATGGAGGTGCTCGGCACGTCCGCAACGCTGCGCACCGACTCCCCCGGCGCACTGCTGCGGGGGCGGATCGAGCGCATGCACCGGTCGTGCCTGATCCTGACCTTCGGTGGCGGCACCAACGAGATTCAGCGCGACATCATCGGCATGGTCGCGCTCGGCCTGCCCCGAGTGAATCGTTAAGGACTGAGAATGGACTTCAAGACAACCGAAGCCTCCGACGATCTCGGCGGGCTGGTGCGCACCATCACCGAGTCGGTGTGCACTCCAGAGCATCAGCGTGAGCTCGACGGACTCGACGAACGGTTCGACCGCGATCTGTGGAGCAAGCTCATCGACGCCGACATCCTGTCGACTGCTGCCCCGGAATCGTTGGGCGGTGGAGGGTTCGGCGTACTCGAGCAGACCGCCGTTCTCGTCGCGCTCGGCAGGCAGTTGGCCGCGGTCCCGTACCTCGAGTCTGCCGTGCTGGCGGCGGGCGCTCTCGCCAAGTTCGCGCACGAGGCCCTGCAGCAGGAGTGGGCGGTGCCTGCCGTCAACGGCGGCAAGATCCTGTCCGTCGCACTCGACGGCGAGATGGGTGACGGCCCCGTGCGGGCCCAGGCCGGCGGAGCCGACGGCTACCGGCTGACGGGTTCCCGCACCCAGGTGAGCTACGGCCCGGTCGCGGACGCATTCCTCGTCGCCGCCGAAACCGATTCGGGCACCAAGGTATTCGTCGTCGATGCCGCTGCCGACGGGGTCACCGTCGAATCGCTTAAGACGACAGGGCTCGGCAGCATCGCGCACCTCGAACTCACGGGCGTCGAACTCGGTGCCGACCGCGTCGTCGGTGGCGGCGAGGTCGTCGACTGGCTCACCACGCATGGCACGCTCGGCCGCAGTGCATTTCAGCTCGGCGTGCTGGAGCGGGCGCTGGAGCTGACGTCGCAGTACGCGCGCGAGCGCGAACAGTTCGACAGGCCGATCGGCAGCTTCCAGGCGGTCTCGTCGCGGCTGGCCGACGGTTACATCGACATCAAGGGCCTGCGGTTGACGCTGACCCAGGCGGCGTGGCGGTTGTCGGAGGATCTGCCTGCCGACGTCGACGTCAACACCGCGGCGTTCTGGGCGGCCGAGGCGGGCCATCGGGTCGCGCACACCACGGTGCACGTGCACGGCGGCGTCGGGATCGACACCGACCACCCGGTGCACCGTTACTTCCTTGCCGCCAAGCAGACCGAGTTCGCGGTGGGTGGTGCGACGGGGCAGCTGCTGCGCATCGGCCGCGAACTGGCCGAGACGCCCGCCTGATCCCGACCCGCTCCAGGTGACCACTCCGCCGAACCCGACCGTCGCCGATCTGCTGATACCGCTCGTCGACGTCACCGACCGCGGCGTGCACGACGAGGGCACCTTCGTCAGCTGGCGCGATCACATCCAGGCGGCGGCCGAACTGGCTGCCGCGTTGACCGCGCGCCTGGACCCGGACCGGCCGCCGCACGTCGGTGTCCTGCTCGGCAATACGCCGTTCTTCTCGACCGTCCTGGTGGCGGCCGGGTTGGCGGGGGTGGTCCCGGTCGGCCTGAACCCGATCCGCCGTGGCGAGGCCCTTGCCCGCGACGTCGCACGAGCCGACTGTCAGCTGGTGCTCACGGACTACCCGTCGGGCATTCCCGACGGGGTCGGCTTCATCGACGTCGAATCTCCCGAGTGGGCAGCCGAACTCGAGGCGCACCGTGGCGCACCGGTCACGTTCGCCGATCCGAGCCCAGACGATCTCTACATGCTGATCTTCACCTCGGGCACCAGCGGGGAGCCCAAGGCGGTACGCATCACCCACGACAAGGTGGCGTTCCCCGGCCGCATGCTGGCCGATCGGTTCGGCCTGGGGCCCGCCGACACCGCCTACCTGTCGATGCCGCTGTTCCACTCCAACGCCGTGATGGCCGGCTGGGCCGTCGGTGTGGCGGCCGGCGCCTCGATTGCGTTGCGGCGCAAGTTCTCCGCATCCGGGTTCATGCCCGACGTTCGCCGCTACGGCGCCACCTACGCCAACTACGTCGGCAAACCGCTGTCCTACGTCCTGGCAACGCCGCCACGTGACGACGACACCGACAACCCGCTGAAGTTCATGTACGGCAACGAGGGTGCGCCGCGCGACCTGCCGCGGTTCGCCGACCGGTTCGGCGTGATCGTGGTCGACGGCTTCGGCTCCACCGAGGGTGGCGTGGCGATCGGCCGCACCCCGGACACCCCGGACGGATCGCTGGGCCCGCTGACCGACGAGGTCGCGATCGTCGACGTCGACACCGGCGAGCCCTGCCCGCCTGGCAAGATCGGCGAGCTGGTCAACCCCACCGGTCGCGGCTGGTTCCGCGGCTACTACCGCGACGAAGCCGCAGAAGCGCAGCGGATGACCGGCGGCGTCTACCACACAGGCGACCTGGCCTACCGGGACGAAAACGGCTACGCCTACTTCGCGGGCAGGCTCGGCGACTGGATGCGCGTCGACGGCGAAAACCTCGGCACCGCGCCGATCGAGCGAATCCTGTTGCGCTACCCCGACGTCGTCGAGGTAGCGGTCTACGCCATTCCCGATCCGACAGTCGGCGACCGGGTGATGGCGGCGATGGTGCTGCGCGACGGCGCCGCGTTCGAGGTCGCGAAGTTCGAGGCATTCCTCGACGACCAGCCCGATCTCGGCCCCAAGCAGTGGCCGTCGTTCGTCCGGATCGGTGCCACACTTCCACGGACCGAGACGTTCAAGGTGCTCAAGCGGATCCTGTCTGCCGAGGGCACCGAATGCGACGATCCGGTGTATCCCGTCCGACGGTAACGTGGTGATTGTGGGATACCGCGAACGGCCGCCGCCCACCCGGCTGAGCGAACTCGTCGAGTGCGCGTGGGTGATGGACGGTCCCGGCAGTCCGGTGCGAGTGCTGCCGGACGGGTGCATGGACCTGATCCGGATGGATGGTCGCGTCATCGTGGCAGGCCCCGACACCGCCGCATCGATCACCCAGCACGGCGCGCAGCCGTACGTCGGCCTGCGATTTCGGCCGGGCATGCTGCCCCGGCTTCTCGGTGTGCCCGCGGCCGAACTCCGCAATGCCCGGGTGCCGCTCGCCGACCTGGGAGTGCCCGCGGCCCAAGGTGGTTCCCTGGTCGAGCTGACCACCGCGCTCGCCGCCAACGCATCCAGTGCGGAGACGGCACCGTGGTCGATGGCCCTTCTCGGTCACGTCACGCGCAGTTTCGCACGCGGTGCGGCCGTCGCCGGGGTGGCCGACCAGATCGGATGGTCCAGCCGTACCCTGCAGCGCCAGTGCACAGCCGTCTACGGGTACGGTCCTGCAACGCTGCGGCGGATCCTGCGGTTCCGGCGGGCGCTGCAACTCATGGACCGCGGTGCGTCGTACGCGGAAGCCGCTGCAGCAGCAGGTTATTCAGACCAGCCGCACCTGCATCGCGAGGTGCGCGACCTCAGCGGCACGGGGCTGTCGACGTTGCGTCAGGATGCGAGCGGCGCGAACAGATCGACCCAGTTCCCGTCCGGGTCGGCCACCGTCGCATAGCGCTGTCCCCACGGAGCGTCGTACGGCTGCAGTGTTCCGGGATGTCCGGCCGCGGTTATCTTCTCGAACAGTGCGTCCACCTGTGCCGGCGAATCCACGCCGAATGCCAGCGCGATCCTGCCGCCGGCTGCTGCGTGCGGCGCCCAGCCCGGGTGCATTCCCGCGATCGTCTCCTCGGTGTCGAACGACAGAGTGTTCCCCCCTGGGAGTTCGACTGCCACGTGGGGAGGCCCATCCGGATCGGGTACCCGCAGACCGAGCAGACGGTAGAAGTCCAGCGATCGTTGCAGGTCATTGGCGAAGATCTGGAAGACGGTCGACGTCAAGTGAATAGCCATGACCACATGCTAGGACGAGGCGTACCTGCCGATCGTGAACGAATCGGACACGTCATCGTGATTCGGCTTGAGCAAAGCATCTCAAACCGGATGACATCGATTGCAGCAAGTTCGCGTCAGCGAATTCGAGTAGATCTACTCACCCAGCACAGAGGGCATTTTGAGCTACGCTTCGCTGCGGAATGGACGCTGTTGGTGTTTGCCTCAGCGACCACAGCCGAATCACCTGAAACCAAAGGAGTTAACAAATGAGAGCATCGGCGATCACCGGTGTGGCCGCGGCAGTGACCGCCCTGGCCGTCGTGCTGTCCGGCTGCGGCTCGGACACCAAGACCGCAACGTCAAGCGGTTCCAGCACCGATTCGTCGAAGTCGTCGACCAAGTCGTCCACTTCGAAGAAGAAGCCAACGGTCGAGTCCTCACCGGCGGAGGCGGCGGGCCCCAACCCGAGCATCGCCAGCTACATCAAGGACAACAACATCACCGAAACCCCGGTGCACATGGGCGATCCCGGATCACCGACGATCAACCTGCCGGTGCCCGAGGGCTGGGCGGCCGCTGGCGAGAACACTCCCGAATGGGCTTACGGCGCCATCCTCTACACCGGTCCCGAAGCGGCGGAGTACACCCCGAGCATCGTCGCCATCGTGTCGAAGCTGACCGGTGACGTCGACCCGCAGAAGATCATCGATCTCGCACCGGGTGAGCTGAACAACCTGTCCGGCTACCAGCCGCTGAACGAGGGCGCCACCAGCACGCTCGGCGAGTACCCGGCCTACCAGCTCGGTGGCACCTGGCAGTCGGACGGCGAGACCAAGGTCGTCGCCCAGAAGACGGTCGTCATCCCCGGCTCCGACGGCCTCTACGTCCTGCAGCTCAACGCTGACGGCCTCGACAGCCAGAAGGAAGTCATCGGCGCGGCCACCGACGTCATCGACTCGGACACCACGATCACGCCCTGACCCGATCAATCCGAAGCGCCGCCGAAGTGTTCACGCTTCGGCGGCGTCTTCGTTTCAGCTCTCCCGGATTCCGTCGAGACGCTTTGAGGCGGTCTCGAAACCCTCCACCAGTTCGGCGATGATGTCGGCGACCGGTCGGATCTCGTTCATCCGCCCCACGATCTGGCCGACGGGCATGGCGACGGTCGTCGGATCCGATGACTCGCTCATCCGTTGGTGGGCCTCGCTGACGAGGATGTTCTGCAGCGGCATCGGCAATGGTTCCGGTGCGCCGTCGGCGTCCCAGGCCTCGGTCCACCGGCTCTTGAGGAGTCGGGCCGGCTTGCCGGTGTAGATGCGACGGCGCACGGTGTCACTCGAGTTCGCCGCGAGCAGCGCCTGCTGAATCACCGAGGTGCCCGATTCGGTGCGCACGCCCAGGTCGTACTCGGCCGCCGTGAGGAACGCCGAGCCCATCCACACGCCCTGTGCGCCGAGCGCGAGTGCCGCCGCAACCTGACGGCCGCTGCCGATGCCGCCTGCCGCCAGCACCGCAGCCGAATCACCAATGGCATCAACCACTTCGGGCACCAACACCATCGAGGCGATTTCGCCGGTGTGACCACCCGCCTCATGCCCTTGCGCGATGACGATGTCGACCCCGTTGTCGACGTGCCGCTGAGCATGTTTGGCGCTACCCGCCAGCGCGGCCACCGGCACGCCTGCCGCGTGGGCCTGGTCGATGACGTCCTTGGGCGGGGAGCCCAATGCGTTGGCGATCAGCTTGATCGGGTGCTTGAGCGCCACCTCGACGTGCGAGCGGGCGACCGAATGCAGCCAGCCCAGTACGCCTTCGGACTTCTCCTCGTCGTCGGGCAGCGGAGGCACGCCGAGACCGGCGAGTGTCTTGGCGACGAAGTCCCGATGCGTCTGCGGGATCAGCTTGTTGATGTCCACGCTACTGCCCTCGGTGGGCACCTTGGCGGGCATGACGATGTCGACGCCATACGGCTTGCCATCGGTGTTGTCGTCCATCCAGCCAAGCACGTCTTCGAGGTCGTCGGCGTCGTTGAACCGCACGCAGCCCAGCACGCCGAGCCCGCCGGCCTTGCTGACCGCGGCGGCCACCTTCTCAGACGGGGTGAAGACGAAGATCGGGTACTCGATGCCGAAGCGGTCGCAGAGTTCGGTTTTCATGCGCTCACGTGATTCGCGTGCACGTCGTCTGCGGGGCGTTCCTCGGTCTGGTCCTTGGCCCACCGGTAGTCGGGCTTGCCCGCAGGCGATCGCTTGACCTCGTCGACCAGCCAAAGACTGCGCGGCACCTTGTAGCCCGCGATCTCCTTGCGCACGAACGCGTCGAGGTCGGCCAAGGTGACCTCGGTGCCCTCACGTGGCTGCACGACGGCGGCGACGTGCTGACCGAAGCGCGGATCGGGCACGCCGACCACCAAGGCGTCGAACACGTCGGGGTGGCCCTTGAGCGCGGCCTCGACCTCTTCTGGGTAGACCTTCTCGCCGCCGCTGTTGATCGACACCGACCCGCGGCCCAGCATCGTGACGCTGCCGTCCGCTTCGACCTCTGCGTAATCGCCCGGGATCGCGTACCGCACACCGTTTATCGTCTGGAACGTCTCGGCAGTCTTCTTCTCGTCCTTGAAGTAGCCGACGGGGATGTGGCCGCGCTTGGCGATGACGCCGCGAACGCCCGAACCCGGCACCACCTCGTTGCCCTCCTCGTCGAGCACGGCGGTGTTCTTGTCGATGGTCACGCGCGGACCGCCGGTATGCGACTGACCCTTGGCCACGATGCTGGTGCCGCCGAAGCCGGTCTCCGAGGAGCCGATCGAGTCCGTGATGATCCGGTTGGGCAGCAGCTCGAGGAACTTCTCCTTGAGGCTGGTCGAGAACAACGCGGCTGTGCTGGCGAGCAGGAACAGCGAGCTCAGGTCGTATTCGTTGCCGGCGTCCTGATGGGCGATCAACGCATCGAGCAGCGGCCGGGCCATTGCGTCGCCGGTGAAGAAGAGCAGGTTCACCTTGTGCTCGTGAATCATCCGCCAGACCTCGTCGGCGTTGAATTCCGGTGCCAGTACCACGGTTTGACCGGAGAAGATCGACATCCAGGTGGCCGACTGCGTGGCACCGTGGATCATCGGCGGGATCGGCAGCCGGATCATCGGCGGGTTCTCTGCCGCCGCTTTGGATAGGTCGTATTCGTCGGCGATGGGCTCACCCGTCGCAAAGTCCGTGCCGCCGAACAACACCCGGTAGATGTCCTCGTGGCGCCACATCACGCCCTTGGGGAAGCCCGTGGTGCCACCGGTGTAGAGCAGGTAGATGTCGTCGGCGCTGCGCTCGCCGAAGTCGCGTTCGGGCGAGCCCTGCTCCAGCGCCGAGTAGAACTCCACCCCGCCGTAGCGGCCGAAGTCATCGTCGCTGCCGTCCTCGACGACCAGGATGGTCTTGACCGCCGGCGTTTCCGGCAGCACGTTCGCGACGCGATCGGCGTAGCGGCGTTCGTGCACCAGCGCGACCATGTCGGAGTTCTCGAACAGATACTTCAGCTCGCCCTCGACGTAGCGGAAGTTGACGTTCACCAGGATCGCGCCCGCCTTGACGATGCCCAACATCGCGATGACGATCTCGATGCGGTTGCGGCAGTACAGGCCGACCTTGTCGTCCTTCTTCACGCCCTGGTCGATGAGGTAGTGCGCAAGGCGATTCGCCTTCTCCTCCAACTGGCCGTAGGTGAGCTGTTCGTCGGCGGATATGAGGGCGACACGGTCAGGCACGGCGTCGATCGCGTGCTCGGCAAGGTCGGCGATGTTCAGGGCCACGCACCTAAACTAGAACGTGTTACATTTCGAGACAAGTCTGTGGCGACGATGCTGGAAGGCGGACATCCGTGAGCGACTCCCAAAAAGCCCCCGACGCCCTCGTTGAGCAGCGCGGACACACGTTGATCGTGACGCTGAACCGGCCGGAGGCGCGCAACGCGCTTTCCACCGAGATGCTCTCGATAATGGTCGACGCTTGGGACCGGGTCGACGAGGATCCGGAGATCAGGACGTGCATCCTGACCGGTGCGGGCGGCTACTTCTGCGCGGGCATGGATCTCAAGGCAGCAACGGCCAAGCCGCCGGGCGACTCGTTCAAGGACGGCAGCTACGACCCGTCGCGCATCGACGGCCTGCTGAAGGGCCGCAGGCTCACCAAGCCGCTCATCGCTGCGGTCGAGGGCCCTGCCATCGCGGGCGGCACCGAGATCCTGCAGGGCACCGACATCCGCATCGCGGGCGAGAGCGCCAAGTTCGGCATCTCCGAGGCCAAGTGGAGCCTGTACCCGATGGGCGGCTCTGCGGTGCGGCTCGTCCGCCAGATCCCGTACACGATCGCATGCGACTTGCTGCTGACCGGACGCCACATCAAGGCGGCCGAAGCGCTGTCGTACGGCCTGATCGGTTACGTCGTGCCCGACGGCGAGGCGCTCACGAAGGCGCTGGAGATCGCCGAGGTGATCAACAACAACGGACCGCTGGCCGTACAGGCGATCCTCAAGGCCATCCGCGAGACCGAGGGCATGCACGAGAACGACGCGTTCAAGATCGATACGCAGATCGGCATCAAGGTGTTCCTCAGCGATGACGCCAAGGAGGGCCCGATGGCGTTCAAGGAGAAGCGCGCGCCGAACTTCCAGATGAAGTAGCGCCGCGGCCCGCACCCGCCGCCACCGAGCGTGCGGTTTCATCCGCAACACGCCGCGGAAGGCGTATCGGTCCGCACAGTCAGAGCCCGTTCCTTCACTGCCAGGCCTGAGGCGCAAGATGCAGGGGTGGCACAGAACAACAGCGCGCTGCTGACCGAAGTCGGGCAGCGCCTCGACCACCTGACAGTCGGTCCGATGCACCGCAAAGTGGTGGTGGCCATCGGCCTCGGACTGTTCTTCGAGATCTATGAGATCTTCCTGTCGAGCACCATCAGCACGACGCTGAAGACGCAGTACGACCTCGATGGCACTGCACTGAAACTGCTCCTGGCGTCCTCGTTCCTCGGCATGTTCGTCGGTTCCGCCGCGCTGGGCCGCCTCGCCGACCGGATCGGTCGTCGCCGGGCGTTCCTGTTCAACCTGATCTGGTTCTCGGTGTGGACGCTCATCGGGGCGTTCTCGCCCAACCCGTGGTTCCTGGTCGCGACGCGGTTCATGGCAGGCGTCGGCGTAGGTGCCGAATATCCCGTGGCCGATGCGTAT
>JAOPVF010000509.1 GCA_025963195.1 Mycobacterium sp.
CGTCTACGGAGCGGCGCAAGTCGTCGTCGGTCTCCCCCGGCGTGCCGTAGATGAGGTCGAGATTGACGTGGTCGAACCCCACGGCGCGGGCCTCGGCCGCGGCGCGCAGCGGCCGTCCCGGGGAATGCACCCGGTCCAGCGTCGCCAGCACGTGCGGGGCCACCGACTGCATGCCAAGCGAGATGCGGGTGAAGCTGGCAGCTCGCAGGTCGGCGAACAACTGCGGCGACGTCGATTCCGGGTTGGCCTCGGTGGTGACCTCGGCCCCATCGGCCAGGTCGAAGTTGTCGCGGATGGCGCCGAGCACCGACGCGAGCCCGGAACTGCCGAGCAGGGACGGGGTGCCACCGCCGACGAACACGGTCTGGACCGAGCGAGCGCCCACCCTCTCGGCGGCCATGGCGAGCTCGATGCGAAGGGCCGCCAGCCAGCCGTCTGGGTTGGCCCCGCCCAACTCAGACGGCGTGTAGGTGTTGAAGTCGCAATATCCGCAGCGGGTCGCGCAGAACGGCACGTGGACGTAGATGCCGAACGGCCGCTCCTGCTCACCATCCGTGGCGTTCGGCATCGGCGATCCCGCCGTAACGACCGTCATGAGCACAAGTCTTCCAGAGCGTCCCTTTAACTCGTGTTGAGCGGAAGTTTGTCCCGGTTGGGGCCGGTGCGCGCGTCCGTGGCACAATGGTCGACGTGCTTGCCGCTCTCAGCTCCACCAGCCGCGTATCGCTCGTGGCGCGGCGGCACATCGACTTCAAGCGCGTATGTAGCTGTTGCTGTCTGCCTTGACGCGCTTGATCTAGGACCCAGCCCACCAAGTACTTTCAGCTGGCCCGCCGGATCTGCGCCGCCGGCCAGCCACCGGTGAACGCGCGATCCCAAGGCCTGCTCCTCCATGAAGGGGCCAATCAATGACCCAGGCAAACGCCAAGCCTGCCAAGCGACCCAAGGGCGAAGGCCAATGGGCGCTCGGCTACCGCGAGCCGCTCAACGCCAACGAGCAGGCCAAGAAAGACGACAACCCGCTCAACGTGCGCGCCCGCATCGAGGACATCTACGCCAAGGGCGGCTTCGAGAGCATCGACAAGGGCGATCTCCGCGGCCGTTTCCGCTGGTGGGGCCTCTACACACAGCGCAAGCCAGGCTATGACGGCACCTGGACCGGTGACGACAACACCGACATGCTCGAGGACGAGTACTTCATGCTGCGCGTGCGCTGCGATGGCGGTGCGCTCACGGCCGCGGCCCTGCGCGCGCTGGGCGGCATCTCCACCGAGTTCGCCCGCGACACCGCCGACATCTCCGACCGCGAGAACGTCCAGTACCACTGGATCCAGGTCGAGGACATGCCGGAGATCTGGCGGCGACTCGACTATGTCGGCCTGTACACCACCGAGGCGTGCGGTGACTGCCCCCGCGTCGTGCTGGGCTCACCGCTGGCCGGCGAGTCGCTCGACGAGGTCATCGACGGCACCCCCGCGATTGACGAGATCGTCCGTCGCTACATCGGCAAGCCGGAATACTCCAACCTGCCGCGCAAGTTCAAGACCGCGATCTCGGGCCTGCAGGACGTCGTGCACGAGGTCAACGACGTCGCATTCGTCGGCGTCGAGCACCCCGAGCACGGACCCGGTTTCGACCTGTGGGTCGGCGGCGGGCTTTCGACCAACCCGATGCTGGGCCAGCGGGTCGGTGCGTGGGTGCCGCTCGACGAGGTGCCCGACGTGTGGGAAGGCGTGGTCAGCGTGTTCCGTGACTACGGCTACCGGCGGCTTCGGGCCAAGGCGCGACTGAAGTTCCTGATCAAGGACTGGGGCGTCGAAAAGTTCAGGAAGGTTCTCGAAACCGAGTACCTGAAGCGTCCACTGATCGACGGACCAGCACCGGAACCGGTGACGCGCCCCATCGACCACGTCGGAGTGCAGCGGATCAAGAACGGGCTGAACGCCGTTGGCGTCGCGCCGATCGCGGGCCGGGTGTCGGGAACCATCCTGTCGAAGATCGCCGACCTCGCCGAGGCTGCGGGTTCGGATCGCATCCGGTTCACGCCGTACCAGAAGCTGGTCATCCTCGACGTCGCCGACGACAAGCTCGATGCCCTGCGCGACGGGTTGGAAGCGCTGGGGCTGCCAGCGCGGCCGTCGCACTGGCGGCGCAACCTGATGGCCTGCACCGGCATCGAGTTCTGCAAGCTGTCGTTCGCCGAAACGCGCAAGCGCAGCCAGACGCTAGTCCCCGAATTGGAGCAGCGGCTCGAGGACATCAACGCCCTGCTCGACGTGCCGGTGACGGTCAACATCAACGGCTGCCCGAACTCCTGCGCACGCATCCAGGTCGCCGACATCGGCTTCAAGGGCCAGATGGTGGACGACGGTGACGGCCCCGTCGAGGGCTTCCAGGTCCATCTGGGCGGCAGCCTCGGTCTGGACAGCGGTTTCGGCCGCAAATTGCGCCAGCACAAGGTGACGAGCACCGAGCTCGGTGACTACATCGAGCGGGTCGTCCGCAACTTCGTGAAACAACGCGAGCATGGCGAGCGTTTCGCTACGTGGGCAGTGCGAGCAGACGAGGCGGATTTGCGATGAGCGAAACGATGACCGAGCAGAACCTGATCGACGTCGCGGAGCGCGGCGCCACCGAACTCGACGGCGCGAGTGCCGAAGAGCTGCTGCAGTGGACCGACGAGACGTTCGGCGGCGACTACGTAGTCGCGTCGAACATGCAAGACGCCGTTCTGGTGGCCATGGCCGCCAAGGTGCGCCCCGGGGTGGACGTGCTGTTCCTCGACACCGGTTACCACTTCGCCGAGACCATCGGCACCCGTGACGCCGTCGAGGCCGTCTACGGCGTGAACGTGGTCAACGTGACGCCGGAGAAGACCGTCGCCGAGCAGGATCAGCTGCTGGGCAAGGACCTCTTCGCCAGTGACGCAGCGGCGTGCTGCCGGATGCGCAAGGTCGAGCCGCTTGGCAAGGCGCTGAAGGAGTACTCCGCCTGGGTTACCGGCATCCGTCGCGTCGAGGCGCCCACCCGCGCGAACGCACCCCTGATCAGCTTCGACAAGGCGTTCGGCCTCGTGAAGATCAACCCGATCGCGGCGTGGTCCGACGACGAGATGCAGGCTTACATCGACGCCAACGACGTCCTCGTCAATCCACTTGTCCACGAAGGATATCCGTCGATCGGCTGCCTGCCGTGCACGGCCAAGCCGGTCGAGGGCGCCGACCCGCGCAGCGGTCGCTGGGCAGGTCAGTCGAAGACGGAGTGCGGGCTGCACGCGTCGTGAGGGAGTCCCTCGTCCTCGCCGCCCACGGCAGCGCGGATCCGCGTTCTGCCGCAGTGGCATTCGCCTTGGCAGGCCGTCTGCGTCGACTGCGGCCATGGCTGGACGTCCACGCCGCGTTCCTTGAACAATGCGGGCCGAATCTGAGCGACGTGCTGGTCGACGTCGGTCGGCGCCCCGGCAGGACCGTGGTGGTGCCGATGCTGCTGGCCGATGCCTACCACGCTCGCGTCGACATCCCCGCCGTGATCGCGGCGTCCGACTCGGTCGTGACGGAAGCCGACGTGCTCAGCGAGGATCCCGCGTTGATCACCGTGCTCGGGCAACGCCTCACCGAGGCAGGGGAATCGGCAGGCGATCGGGATCTCGGCGTGATCGTGGTGGCCGT
>JAOPVF010000124.1 GCA_025963195.1 Mycobacterium sp.
GCCCTGACGTAGTTGCGGAACCCATCGGCGCGCGGTTCCAGCAGGCCGAACGACTCGACGTCGGTGTTCTCCTGCGACGCATCGGTACGACCCGGCGCGAACGGAACCTCGATCTCAACACCGCCATCCTTGGCGGCCTTCTCCACCGCCGCCGAACCGGCCAGCACGATCAGGTCAGCCAGCGAGACCTTCTTGCCACCAGCGCCGTTGAAGTCCTGCTGGATCTTCTCGAGTACCGGCAGCACCTTGGCCAGCTCGGAGGGCTCATTGGCCTCCCAGCTCTTCTGCGGCTCGAGGCGCAGCCGCGCGCCGTTGGCGCCGCCGCGCTTGTCGGT
Source organism: Mycobacterium sp. (assembly GCA_025963195.1). Taxonomy (GTDB): domain Bacteria; phylum Actinomycetota; class Actinomycetes; order Mycobacteriales; family Mycobacteriaceae; genus Mycobacterium. Next base: position 336 of record JAOPVF010000124.1, read on the forward strand.
GCTGCGGAAGCTCGCCGCCGCCGACCATGCGGTGTTGACGAGCTGCTGAACCGAAAGGCCCGAGTCGAGCACCTTGGCCTTGAGCCCCTTGATGTCCGCATCGTCGATCAGCGGGCCATCGACGGCGGGCACCGGGTCCTGCCACAGCTGCTCCTCGGCGATCCACGGCCCGAGGTAACGGCTGATCGGCCCCAGGTCGCGGTGCAGCAGCTTGTACCAAGCCTTGGCGAACGCCTCGTTGAGCTCCTCGGGGTGGTCGAGCCAGCGCCGCGTGATCTCGCCGTAGATGGGATCGACGCGCATCGAAACGTCGGTGACCAGCATCGTGGGCTTACGCGGTGCACCACCGAAGGGATCCGGGATGATCGCCTCGGCGTCCTTGGCCTGGAACTGCCACGCACCGGCGGGGCTCTTGGTCAGCTCCCACTCGTAGCCGTAGAGGATCTCCAGGAAGCTGTTGCTCCACTGCGTCGGGGTGGGCGTCCACACGACCTCGAGGCCGCTGGTGACGGTGTCGCCGGCGTTTCCCGAACCGAAGGGGCACTTCCAGCCGAGCCCCTGCTGCTCGATCGGCGCGCCTTCGGGCTCGGGGCCGTTCGGGTCGGCGCTGGCGCCGTGGGTCTTGCCGAGGGTGTGGCCGCCGACGATCAGCGCCGCGGTCTCCTCGTCGTTCATCGCCATCCGGCCGAACGTCTCGCGGATGTCGTGGGCCGCAGCCAACGGATCCGGCTTGCCTTCCGGGCCTTCGGGATTCACGTAGATCAGGCCCATCGTGGTGGCGCCGTACCGCTCCTCGAGCTGACGCGCTGACGCAGGGGCGCCGGAATAGCGCTTTTCGGTGCCCATCCACTCGTCTTCTTCGCCGAAGATGACCTCTTCTGGCTCCCAGAAGTCGGGACGGCCGAACGCGAAGCCGAAGGGCTCGAAGCCCGCGGACTCCAGCGCGGCATTACCTGCGAACACCAGCAGGTCGGCCCAAGAGATCTTGTTGCCGTACTTCTGCTTGACCGGCCACAACAGGCGGCGGGCCTTGTCGAGGTTGGCGTTGTCGGGCCAGCTGTTGAGCGGAGCGAAGCGCTGCATGCCTTGCCCTGCGCCGCCGCGGCCGTCGAAGGTGCGGTAGGTGCCTGCGGCGTGCCAGGACATCCGGATCATCAGGCCGGCGTAGCTGCCATAGTCGGCGGGCCACCATTCCTGCGAGGTGGTGATCACCGAGATGACGTCGGCCTTGAGTGCATCCACGTCGAGCTTCGCGAATTCCTTGGCGTAGTCGAAGTCGTCGCCGAGGGGATTGCCCTTCGGTGAGTGCGCGTGCAGGACCGACACGTCGATCTGCTCGGGCCACCAATCCTGGTTCGTCAGCGGTGCATGCGCCTTGGGCTTCGGCGATGCGATCGCCGGATTCTCGCTTTCGCTGTGGCTCGCGGTCGCGGTTTCCGGGTGTGGTGGGCGGCTGTCAGAAGTATCGGACGACACGTAAATCCCTTTCATTCTTTTTTGACGGGGCTGCGATCACGGGCTGTGATCAGGAACTTCGAACGTTTGAGCAGTCGGGGCAGGTACCCCAGTAGATGACCTCGGCCTCGTCGATCGAGAAGCCGTTGGCATCAGAAGCCGTGAGGCACGGCGCGTCGCCGATGGCGCAGTCCACGTCGGCGATGACACCGCACATCCGGCACACGACGTGGTGGTGGTTGTCGCCGACTCGCGATTCGTATCGTGCGACCGACCCCGATGGCTGGATGCGGCGCACCAGACCCGCGGCCGTCAGCACGTTGAGCGAGTCGTAGACGGTTTGGTGCGATACGTCGGGCAGGTCGCCTCGGACGGCCCGGATGATGGTGTCGGTGTCGGCGTGCGGCAGCGTGTACACCGCGCTCAGCACCGCCGCCCGGGGACGGGTCACGCGCAGGGCTGACGCCTGCAGCATCTCCCTGAAGTCCGCGGTCACATCCACGCCCCGTAGTCTTGCGCCTTTTCTGGAATCAGTCAAGAATTGGTTTTGGGCTCGACGAAACGTCCACTCCCCGTTCAGGAGTGGGTTACCCAGCGAACGTGATCGACGTCTCCGAGCACTCGGTTGCGGCGCGCCCCTGGGGGAACGAGCGTGGATCTGCGACATCCGCCCCGTCGATTTGGAAAGCCTTGCCGGGGAACGCATTCAGTAGTAGACCGTGTCGTCCGTGACGTGATAGCCCGCGGCGTCGAACCGCGAGTTGGGCGTCAGGCAGGCAGCAGCGCCAGCACGATTACGCACGCGCCGACTAGCACCTTCAGCACGTACGAACGGTACCGGCAATCAACCGGTCGGGTTCGAGGGGTTCCTCAACATGCTCGGGAAGGGCAGCGCATCCTCGGTTGCGGCGATTCGCTTGCCGTCGACGACGAAGCAGACCAGGCTGCCGACGAAGCTGACCGCGGCGATGGCGCAGCTGACCGCGGCGAAGACGCTGCCGCCGAGGCCGAAGGACGTCAAGCCGATGACGAGGGTGATCACCGCAACGAACATGAGCAGCAGCCCGAGGGTCGCCACCACTTCGGCGATCGGATCGTGGGCGCCGTCGACCTCCTGGTCCACCATGAGAAGTCCCTTCAGCAGCCGACGATCGGACCCTGGTTCAATACCCAACCCCCGGCCAGCCGAAACGGGCGAGCTCAGACCGGCATGCGCCGATTGATCAACAGTGCGGCGACGGCGGCGATGGCGAGCACGCCGGCGCCCAGCCGCAGCCAGCCAGTGCTCGCTTCACCCCTGATGGTCTCGTAGCCGATCTGATCCTGCAGTGAGGTGTAGACCTTCTCGAGTTGCTTGAGGTCGGTCGCGGAGTACGCGGTGCCTCCTGACAGTTGCGCGACCTGTTTCATCGTGGTGTCGTCGACGGGCACCGGCACCTGGTTGCCGTCGACGGTCACCGTGCCGTTGGGGGTGCCGAACGAGATCGTCGAGATGGGGATGCCTTGATCGTGCGCGGCGCGCGCCGCGGTGAACGCCCCGCGCGGGTTGTTGGGGTTCGACGGGCTGGTCTCCTTGCCGTCGGAGAACAGGATGATGCGGGCGGGCGGCGGTGTGTCGCCGCCTCCGATCACCGCACCGACGGTCGAGATCGCTTGCAGGGCAGCGAAGATCGCCTCGCCAGTGGCGGTCCGATCGGCGATCTGCATTTTGTCGATGGCGATCTTGGTGGCGTCGTGGTTGGTGGTCGGCGAGCTCAGCATCGTCGGGTTGGCGGCGTACGAGATCAAGCCGAGGTTGATGCCAGGAGTCAGGTCGTCGGCGAACTTCTTGGCCGCCTCCTGTGCGGCCTTCATTCGCGTCGGCGACACGTCCTTGGCATCCATCGACGTGGACACGTCCATGACGAGCATCACCACCGCGCGGTTGCGGGGGATCTTGCGGTCGAGGGAAGGACCGGCCATCGCGATCGTCAGGAACACCAGGGCGAGCGCAAGCAGCACCGCGGGCACGTGGCGCCAGCGACTGGCGCGTAGCGGCGAGACGCTGTCGATCATCTCCGAGTTGGCGAACCGTGCGAGGCGGTGCCTGCGGGATCGCTGCACGGCCAGGTAGAGCGCGATCAGACCGGCGATCGGGATGAGGAACAGGAAGTACCACGCATGCGCGAAAGCCGAGAGTGGCATTGGCCCCAACACGGGCAGATTCACTAGTGTCCCTTCGCCGAGCCAACGTGACCCTAAGCCGAGAGTACAAAGGTGGCCGGCGGAAGCCCCTACGCGCGGCGCTCCAGGGGCGGTGCCGACCTACACTCGAACTGTGCGTGACGTGCTCGACGAGCTGATCTCGGTGTGGAGCGCCGGTGGTACGGCCGGCCTGGCCACCGTGGTGCGCACCATCAAGTCCGCACCGCGCGCGGCAGGTGCGGCCATGGTGCTCTCCCCCGACGGATCCGTTGCGGGTTCGGTGTCCGGCGGATGCGTTGAGGCCGCGGTCTACGAATTGGCAGGCGAGGTGGTGCAGACCGGACGGCCCCGGCTGCAGCGCTACGGCATCACCGATGACGACGCCTTCGCCGTCGGCCTGACCTGCGGCGGAATCATCGACATCTTCGCCGAGCCGGTCTCGCGCGAAACGTTCCCGCAATTGGCGGCGGTGGCCAATGACATCGCCCTGCACCGCCCGACGGCGGTGGCCACCGTCATCGCCCACCCGGACCGCGACAGAGTCGGGCGGCGCCTGGTGATCGGTGAGGCCAGCACCGACGGTGGCCTCGGCTCTGCACGCGCGGACGACGCCGTCGCCGACGACGCCCGCGGACTGCTTGCCGCGGGGCGCACCGCCGTTCTGACGTACGGGCCCGACGGCGAACGCCAGGGCGAGGGCATGGAGGTCTTCGTCGCCGGCCACGCACCTCGGCCGAGGATGATCGTCTTCGGCGCCATCGACTTCGCCGCGGCGCTGACCCGCCAGGCCGCCCTGCTCGGCTATCGCGTGACCGTCTGTGACGCCCGCCCCGTCTTCGCGACGCCTGCGCGCTTCCCCGCCGCCGACGAGGTCGTCGTGGACTGGCCCGACCGCTACCTCGCCGGTCAGCAGGCCGTCGGAGCGATCGATGCCCGCACCGTGATCTGCGTGCTGACCCACGACCCCAAGTTCGACGTACCGGTGCTCGAGGTGGCGTTGCGCCTGCCGCGGGTCGGCTACGTCGGCGCGATGGGGTCGCGCCAGACCCATCTGGACCGGCTCGACCGCCTGCACGAGATGGGCTTGACGGCCGACGAGACGAGCGCGCTGGCCAGCCCCATCGGACTCGACCTCGGCGCCCGCACCCCCGAGGAGACCGCGGTGTCGATCGTCGCCGAGATCATCGCGCGCCGCTGGGGCGGTCGCGGCCGTCCACTGGCCGAGGTCGACACCCGAATCCACCACGACGTCCACCACGACGTCCACCACGATTCAGGGCTTCGCGGGCACGTCGAGTAACGCCCGGCGGGCCTGCGTCGATACTCACTGTGCGGTTTGCTGGCGTACTGTTGTGACTCGCGTTGTCCGTGACAGGGGAGACAGATGAGATCGAAGAACATCGTGGCCGCGATCGTCGCCGTTGGCATCGCCATGGGCACGAGCACCACCATGGTGGCCGTCCCCGCGCACGCCGATCCCCAGGAAGAACAACTGGACCACGCGTTTGTGAACGCACTCCAGCAGAAGGGCGTGCCGGTCAAGTCCCGCCAGGATGCCATCGATCTGGCCCACTCCACCTGCGACCTGCTGCACCGCGGCGGCACCGTCAACGACGCGTTGCTCCACGTGAAGAACGCCACCAGTTGGTCGGTGGACCAGATCACCGCGTTCGCGGGCGTCGCCGTGTACGCCTACTGCCGCGACGAGACGCCCAAGTAGCGGCTCAACCCACCAGCTTCGCGATGGCCGCGGCGATCCGGCGCGCCCGCGTCTCGGCCGCCTTGGCTCCCAGGATCCCCGTCACGTGCGCCTTCTGATGGCTGTAGGACAGCTTTGCCCATGCGGCTGCCGCGTCCGGTGACTCATCGAGCGCGGTCTGCAGATCCGCGGGCACGTCGACCACCCGGGGTGCGGTGTCGAGGACCACCTCGACGTCGATGGCGTCACCACCGGAGATGCCCGATTCGCTGCGCCGCTCGGCGCTGAACGGCAGCAGGTACTTGCCGCCCATCGGGGCGATGGTCGAGCGGTAGCGGTAGCCGTTCACCGTGACCGCGACCGGAGGCCGCTTGCCGGCGCCGAGGGCCTCGACGACCTCGGCGGGTACCTCGATCCCGGTGTTGTTGCCGTCCTGGAACATCGTCGTGGAAAAGCCCATCAGCTCATTCTCAACTGTCCGGGGTAGAAGTACAGCCATGGACATCGGATTCGTCGGGCTGGGAAACATGGGTTCGGGGATGGCGGCCAATCTGGTCAAGGCCGGCCATCAGGTCACCGCTTACAACCGCTCTCGGGACAAGGTCGACGCGCTCGCCGAACGCGGCGCGCGGCCCGCCAGCACCATCGCCGACGCGTGCTCCGGCGAGGTCGTGGTCTCGATGCTCGCCAACGACGACGCCGTAGAAGCAGTGACGTTCGGGGCTGAGGGGATCCTGGCGTCGCTGAGTGCGGGCGCGGTGCACGTGTCGTGCTCGACGATCAGCGTGGCGCTCGCCGCCCGGCTGAGCGTCGCCCACGCCGAGGCCGGTCAACGCTTCGTCGCCGCACCGGTCTTCGGCAGGCCCGAGGCAGCCGAGGCCGCCAAGCTGTTCGTCGTCGCCGCGGCCGAACCCGACGTATTGCAGACGGTTTCACCCATCTTCGAGGCGATCGGGCAGCGCACGTTCGTCGTCGCCGACGATCCAACGGCCGCCAGCCTGGTCAAACTCAGTGGCAACTTCCTCATCGCCTCGGTGATCGAATCGCTTGGCGAGGCCATGGCACTCGTGGGCAAGGCAGGGGTCGACAAGCTGCAATACCTCGACGTCCTCACCTCGACGCTGTTCGGCTCGCCGGTCTATACGACGTACGGCGGCCTGGTCGCCCGTGAGGAGTTCGAACCCGCGGGCTTCGCCGCCACGCTGGGGCTCAAGGACATCCGTCTGGTCCTGGCCGCCGGTGAGGAGCTGCAGGTGCCGCTGCCCATCGCCAGCCTGCTGCGTGACCGCTTCCTGACCCTGCTGGCCAACGGCGGAGGCCAGCTGGACTGGGCTGCCGTCGGTGCACTGAGCGCGTGGGAGGCGGGCGGAAACAACCCCGTCCGCCACCCCGCCGACGATTAGCCGACCACCCCGCGCAGCGCGTCGACCCCGAAGATGGGCCCCAGCATCGCCGACATGTCGGGGCCGCGCCGCAGCCCGTGCCCGCCGTCGACATTGATCAGCTGACCGGTGATCCAGCTCGACAGGTCACTGAGCAGAAACACCGCGGCGTTGGCGATGTCGTCCACCTCGCCGGGCCGCGGCAACGGCGTGCAACTCGCGTAGTCGCCGCTGATCTCGGGCGAATCCAGAATGGGCGCAACGAGATCCGTGCGGATGAGGCCCGGTCGAATGCAGTTCACCCTGACCCAGGACGCGCCCAGTTCGTCGGCCGCCAGCATCATCAGATGGTCGAGTGCGGACTTGCTCACTCCGTACGCGCCGAACCAGCGGTGCGTGTTGCTGGCGGCGATCGACGATATGCCGACGAACGAGCCTCCCCCACCGCGCACCAGCTCACGCGCACTGTGCTTGAGCACGTACATGCTGCCGTTGACGTTGAGGTCGACGGTGCGCCGCCACGCGTCGGAATCGACCTGGGTGATCGGCCCGATGGTCTCCGATCCGCCCGCGCAGTGCACGACCCCGTGCAATCTGCCGTGCCAGGCGGTGGCGGCCTCCACCACCGCGCCCACCTCGTCCTCGTTCGTCACGTCGGCTGGCTCGTACCGCACCGAACCGGCCCCGTCTCCCGCCGCAGCGGTGATCTCGTCCACTGCGGCGGCGACGCGGTCGGCGTTGCGCCCGACGATCATCGCGTCGCCCCCGGCGGCCACCACCGCGCCCGCAACGCCCTTGCCTATACCGCTGCCCCCGCCAGTGACGAGGACGGTCCGATCCGCCAATGAGAGCTGCATTGCCTTCCCTTCGGATTGTCCGACAAGAGCACCAAACTAGAACACGTTCTAGTCATCGAACCCGTTCATCGGCCGGCGTTCACAGAATCCGGGACCGTCGTCGGTCAGCAATGCCACAGGGCTCTGGCAGGCGGCTCACAGAAACGGGACGCGCGCACCGTTTCCGCTAGTGATCGACCGATGTTTCGGCTCCTCTGCGCGTATTCTCGAGGAGGAAATCGGCTGGCAATCAGTTCATTCCGCGTCGAATCGGTCAACACAACAGAAAGCGTGACGATGGCGACCCTTGAGTTCTCTACACGACGACTGATCCTTGCCGGAGGGTTCGCGGTTGCGATCGCCGCCGCCCCGGCGGTCGCCGCCTTCACCGTCCCCACCACCGCAGGACCGTCCGTCGCCGCATGCCCCAACGGGGAGTCCGAGGACACCTTCACCGGCACCTGCACCCCCGAGTTGGTTCCGAATTCCCCTGAGTTCCAGTCGTCTCCGGGTGGACTGCCGTCAGTCGACAACGTCCCCTGCACGGGCGCCAACTCCGGTCAGTGCATCGGCCTTTCCGAGGAACAGCAGGCGGAAGGTCCCGCCGCAGTCCCGCATTCGTCGATCAGCTCGAGCCCCTAAACGGGGGCGATTTCGCCTAGACCATCGCCATGCTCGCCGCACCAGAAGGCGGCGCGTTCTCAGGGAACTCTCCGAACGCATGCAGATTCCTGGCAGGTTCCATAGAATCCTCCCGACGAGACGGTCAATTACGACAGAAAGCGTGACGATGGCGCCCTTCGAGATTTCAGCGCGACGACTACTCCTTGCCGGTGGCTTCGCGCTCGCCGTCGCCGCGGCCCCCGCGGTCGCCGCGTTCACCGTGCCGACCGCCCCAGGTCTGCACGTCGCCGCGTGCCCCGCAGGCGAGGAAGAGGACCTGTACACGGACGCGTGCGTCCCCCACACCGTGCCCAACTCCCCTTTGAGCACGCCCGCGGGCAATCCCGACATCCCGGAGATCGACGGCGTCCCGTGCACCGGTCGCAACAGCGGTCAGTGCATCGGCCTTTCCGAGGACGCGGCGCCCGCCGTCACGCCCGAGTCGACCGTCGGCAGCGACCCGACCATTACCGGGAGCGAAGGCTAAAGAAGCAGGCGGAACTCTAGGCGATTCGACAGATCGCCTAGAGTTGTCACATGGCTGCGAAAAATGATCCCGCCGAACTCGGCGACGTCGAACCCTTGGCCGATAGCACCGCTCGGCAGGCGAGGCGTGTTGTCGCTGCTTATGCCGTCGACGCCGACGAGTGCCGCGTATTCCTTTCGATGTTGGGAATCGGGCCGGCGAAGCTCGACGCGTAGTGACATCAGGAGACGGCACCGGTGCCGACTCCGGTGACTCCGACCTTGTCACGGAGGGCGGGGAGTCCGACTTCGTTGTCGTCGCCAATCGGCTGCCCATCGACATGGAGCGGCTGCCCGATGGCTCGACGACGTTCAAACGCAGCCCAGGAGGGCTGGTAACGGCGCTCGAACCCCTGCTGAGGAAGCGCCGCGGAGCCTGGATCGGCTGGCCCGGGGTCACCGACGGCGACGAGGAACCCATCATCGAGGACGACCTCGAGATGCGCCCAGTGCGCCTGTCCGCCGAGGACTTCGAGGAGTACTACGAGGGCTTCTCGAACGCCACCCTGTGGCCGCTCTACCACGATGTCATCGTCAAGCCGATCTACCACCGCAGGTGGTGGGATCGGTACGTCGACGTCAACCGCCGGTTCGCCGAGGCCACCTCACGTGCCGCAGCCCACGGTGCGACCGTGTGGGTCCAGGACTACCAGCTGCAGCTGGTGCCGAAGATGCTTCGGATGCTGCGGCCGGACCTGACCATCGGCTTCTTCCTGCACATCCCGTTCCCGCCGATCGAACTGTTCATGCAGATGCCGTGGCGGACCGAGATCATCGAGGGTCTGCTGGGTGCCGACCTCGTCGGATTTCACCTACCCGGCGGCGCCCAGAACTTCCTGATCCTGGCCCGACGGCTGGTCGGCGCGAACACCTCGCGCGCGACGGTCGGGGTGCGGTCGCGGTTCGGTGAGATCCAGGTCGGCTTCCGCACCGTCAAGGTCGGCGCCTTCCCCATCTCGATCGACTCGGCCGAACTCGACCGCAAGGGCCGCGACCGCGGCATCCGCCAAAGGGCCCGCGAGATCCGCGCCGAGATAGGCAACCCCCGCAAAGTGCTGCTCGGCGTCGACCGGTTGGACTACACAAAGGGCATCGACGTCCGGCTTCACGCGTTCTCCGAGCTGCTCGACGAGGACCGCGTCAATACCGACGACACGGTGCTCGTTCAACTGGCCACACCCAGCCGGGAGCGGGTCGAGAGCTACAAGGTGATGCGCGAGGACATCGAGCGTCAGGTCGGCCACATCAACGGCGAGTACGGCACGGTGGGCCATCCGTTGGTGCACTACCTGCACCGGCCGATCCCGCGCGATGAGCTGATCGCGTTCTTCGTGGCTGCCGACGTCATGCTGGTGACGCCGCTTCGTGACGGCATGAACCTGGTCGCCAAGGAGTACGTGGCCTGCCGCAGCGACCTGGGCGGTGCGCTGGTACTCAGCGAATTCACCGGTGCCGCAGCAGAACTCCGTCAGGCCTACCTGACCAATCCGCATCACCTCGACGGCGTGAAGGACTCGATCGAGGCCGCGTTGACCCAGTCTCCCGAGGACGGTAGGCGACGCATGCGTGCCATGCGCCGCCAGGTGCTCGCCCACGACGTCGACCGGTGGGCGCGCTCGTTCCTCGACGCGCTGGCCGACACCCGCAACGCCGACAACGGGTCCGACGTCAGAGGAGCTTGATGCCGTTGATCAGCCACTTGCCGTCGATCTTTTCGTAGTCGACGCGCAGGCGGCTTCCGTCGTAGACGGGTGTCTTGGACTTGTCGGTGACGGTGCGGTTCATGAACACCATCACCGAGGCCGAATCACGTTGGGAGGCCAGCATTCCGGTGCCAACCACGTTGACCTGGCTGATCACCTGCCGGTCCCTGGCCTGTGGGATCACGTTCTTGGTGGTGTCGTCCTCGTACTGACGCCGGAACCCGGGCGTCATGAGGTTGTACACCTCGGTGCGGCTACGCTCCACCGTCTGGTAGTCGAAGCCCAGGATCATTGGAATCTGCTGTGCGGCAAGCGGCGGAAGTTCTTGGCTTGCCTGCTGTTCGGCCTTGATCTCGATGCGATTCCAGTACAGGTAGCCACCGGCGCCTGCGAGCGCCACCAACGCGACGGCGAAGAGTACCCCGAAGGCAGCGGCCAGTCTGGTGGTCCACCGGCCCATCAGTTGCCCCCGTCCGGGTATTTCAGGTCGTAACCGGTCATGTGGCCGTTGTCGTCCTCGTGCACGATGACACGCAACCGATAGGGCTGCGATGGCTTGTTGACGCCATCGAGGTCGGTCACCGTCACCCGCACCGACACCAGGACCGAGGCGTTCTTGGCGATCTCGTCGACCTTTTCGAGCGCGGCTCCGCTGACCACGGTCTCCGAACTCGCGTTGGTGTCGCGGAAGATCGCCTTGAGGTTGTCTACGTTGCCGGGTTGGCTCATCATGTCGCGCAACGGGCCACTGGTGCCGTTGACGAACCTGTTCACGCTGTCGTCGATGTTGTTCTGGTTGTAGCTGAACATGTTCACCACGGTCTGCGTCCCCGTGTCGATGAACTGCTGCTGACGTGCCTGCGCGGCGTCCGCGGTGCGCTGCTGAGTGACTAGCAGCGCGACCACACCACCGAGCACGGCCACCAGCACCGCGGCAACGCTCAATCCAACCAGCGCGACCCGAGCGCCGTTCGGCCTGCGGCGCGGCGGCGGCCCGACTCGGGGCATCCGCACCTTGACCGTCGCCGGCTTCTCGAGCTTGACGCCCGTGGTCTCGGTGACGCCCCCTGCCGCGGGTCCCGCGGCCCGGGATGCCCTGCGGCGGCGGGCGGCGGCCTTCCTCGCCGACTCGGGCGCCTCGTCGGTCGATTCGCCCTGGTCCGTGTGTTGTTCGCTAACCATTTCCCGGGTCGCTCCGCTCCTGCCCTCCGGAATCATCATGCCTGCCTTGGATCCATCATCAGGTCGACCCACGTCTCCGCGGCCGCAACCTTGCTCGAGCCTCCGGCGAACACGCCCGTTCCGCCTGCGGGGTCGGCGAATTCGCCGGTCCTCGAATCGTACGTCGTCGCAGTCGGGCCGCTGGCCTGCGGCGGTGGCGCACCCTCGGCGGGCAGGGGCGGCGCATCCGTTGGGGGGGCCTCTGCAGGCAGCGGTCCCGGTGGCGGCGGCGCTGGCGCACCGGGGGGTGCCTGCCGGCCGTACGGCGGCACGATCTGGTCGGGCGGCGCGTAATAGGGCCACGGGGGTGGCGGGCCGTTGTCATTCGGTGGCACCGGCAGCGGGAACGGCGCCTGCGGCGCGGGGCCCGGACCGGGCGCCACGCCGGGCGGCAACTGCACGGACGGCGGGCCCGGGTCGTAATCGGCCTGCGGTGGGATGAACGGGAACTTGTTGTAGGGCGCGATGCTCCGGCCTGGCGGCTCGTAGTGATTGTCTTCCGACTGGTCCATCGGCGTCCCGTACGGAATGGGCGGGCCCCGCCACGGGCTGGTGCCGATCGGCACGTAGCCGCGCGGGTCGCGGCATAGCTGGATGGTCGGCGCGCGCTTGCCGGGGAATTCCTGGCACGGATAGTTGCGCGCCCCGCGCACCACGGCGGGATCGTTCTGCGCGGTCTTGCAATACAAATCGTTGGGCAGGTCACGCAGGGTGGTGTCGGCAGGCGAACGGATCAACGGCGGAGGGATGAAGCCCGTCGAACACGGCGGCGGGTCACCGAGGTCGACCTTGAAGTCCAGTTTGCCGCCCTCGTCGGCGGGCAGGCCACCACCGACGGTGAGCAGCGCCGACATCAGGGCCGGGAAGATGACCAGCGCCTGTTCGAGCGACTTGCGGTAGATCACGCCGATGCGGCCGAAGTTTGCCAGGTTGGCAGCGAGCATCGGGAAGGTCGGCCGGATGCCGTCGAAGGTGGTGTTGGCCGCCTCCGTCGTGCCGGGCACGGTCTGCAGCACGTTCCGAAGCTGTGGATCGGCCTTGGCTGCCTCCGCAGTGAACCGGGCCAGCCCGTCGGCGAGCGACTTGATGTCGTCGCCGCTGCGGATCTGCGCGTCGAGGAAGGGTCCCACCTGATCGATCAACTGCGTGGTCTGCCCGTAGTTGGCGTTGGCCTCGTCGATCAGCTGCCGTGACGACTGGATCAGCCGCGACAGTTCCGGTCCAGATCCGTTGAACGCCTTGAACGTTTCGCGCAGCAGGTCTTGGATCCGGCTGTTCCCGACGCTGCTGACCAGGTTGTCGGCCTGGGTCAGCAGCCCTGCGATGTCCTGGCCGATCGCGGTGTGGTCGACTCCGATGTTCGAACCGTCACGGAGCAGCGCGTTGGAGGGGTCGGCGGGTGGCACCAGGTCCACGTACTGCTCGCCGACGGCCGAGACGCTCTTCACCGTCGCCGTGACGTTCTGCGGGACGGGGGTGTCGGAGTTCAGCCGCATGTCCGCGACGACGCCGTCCTTGGACAGTCCCACCGACTCGACCCGGCCGATGGTCACGCCGCGGTAGGTGACGTTCGCGTTCTCGTAGAGTCCGCCGCCCGCAGCGAAGTTCGCGGTGATGTTGTAGGCCCCGATGCCGACCGTGGCAGGCAGGTGCAGATAGAACGCCGAGATGGCGCCAACGCAGATCACCGTGACGACCGCGAAGATCGACAGTTGCAGGCGGGTCAGCCGGTCCAGCATTACGGAGTCCCCCCGTCGTGCTGCGTTGCAGTTCCCGCAGGGATCTTGAACGGATCGGCGGCCTGGCCGGACAGGTTCGCCATGGCCCCGGTGAGGAAGTCGGGCGTGTTGACGACCTCGTCCATGTGCTTCATGTTCGGATCGAGACCCTTCGACGTGGTGAACACCGATTCGCCGAGGCGCCGAAGCGTTAGGTCGAAGGTGACGAACACGTTGAGGTAGTCGCCACGTACCGCGTTGCGGAGGTACTTGTAGTGGAATGGGAAGGTCGGCAGCAGTTCGAGGTCCGTGATCAGGTCGTCGGCGTTGTCGTTGAACGCCTTGATCACCGGGTAGAGGTCCTTGAAGTCGGCGGCGAAGTCGCTCTTGGTCTCCGACAGCACGTGGGAGGCGACACCGGCGAAGCTACGCAGCGCGGTGAACGCGTCGACGAGGTTCGACCGGTTGTCGTTGAGCACCTTCAGCGCGGCGGGCAGCGAATCCAGGGTCTTGCCGAGGCTGTCCTTGCTGCGGGCCAGGATGCTTGCGAAGCGGTTCAGTCCGTCGGCGGCCGCGATGATGTCGGTGGTCTGCTGGTCGAGGGAACTGGTGAGCTCGGCGAGCCGGGGAATCAGGTCGGTGAAGCTTCCCGCGCGTCCGACCACGGCGGCGTACGCCTCGTCGGTGATGTCTTGCAGCGCACCGAGATTGCCCTTGTTCACCACGACGCCGAGCGTGGAGAGCACTTCTTCGGTGGTCGGGTAGCGGCGGGCCTGACTCAGGGGGATGTTCGAGCCGTCCTTGAGCTTGCCATCTCCCGACTGGTCGACCGGGGGGGCCAGCTCCACGTGCTGAGAACCGAGCAGGGAGGTCTGCGCGACGGTCGCCGTCGAGTTCTGCGGCAGGTTGACGTTCCCGTCCAGCGCCAGCTTCACCGCCGCGAAGAACGTTCCGTCGGGACGTTGCATGGCTTCGATTCCCGACACACTGCCGACGGTGACGTCGTCGATCATCACCGGCGAGTTCTGCGGCAGCGTCGCGACGTCGGGCAATTCGACCGTGATGGTGTACGACCCACTGCCGTGGCCCGCGGTGCCCGGCATGTCGAGCGAGTTCAGCCCGCCGAACTGGCAGCCGGCCAACAGCAGTACGCCCGAACCCAGCACCAGGCCGCGCCGGATCAGCGCAGAGATACGAAGAGGCGCAGTGGTCGGTGTCATCCGCCGGCTCCTTCCGCGGGCGCCGGACCGGGCAGGGCGCCCATCGGCGACGGTCCTGGAGCAGGTCCGGCAGGCGAGATCTGGCCGACGACGGCGGG
>JAOPVF010000166.1 GCA_025963195.1 Mycobacterium sp.
GAGGTTTGGACAGCGATGCCAGCTGGAACACCGTGTCGGGGTCGATCTTGTTGTCGGCGGCATCGCCGTTGCGGACGTCCTTGACCCCGAACCCCTTGGCGTACACGGTCTTTCCGCCGTGCACCACCGCGATGGCCATGCCGGGGATGCCGGTCTTGGTCATCAGGTCCTGGGCAAGGCCGTCGAGTTTCGCGACCGCGTTCTCGACGGCGTTGTCCGGCAACGGCATCGCCGGTACCAACGGTGGGGGCACGTCAGACGACGATGGGGGGCTGGACGGTTCGGTCCCTTGTTCGGCCTTCTGAGATGGCGAACCACACCCGACGAGGAGGGCCAGCGCGGCAAGCGCCGCGATCACCGGACGAGACTTCGGGCGGCGGTGCACACCAGCACGCTAGCCGGTTAGGACCTCCACCACGCGTCTAACGACGTCGATGAGCGCTCGCGCGAAGAGTGTGATTCAGTCGGTCCGGCTTCGACGCGCTGGCCCGGCCGGGGAACGGCGACCCTGACACCCTCGGCGTCGGCGGCGAGGAGCGTGCGCTCCACCGGTTCCGACCACGGATGCGGCGCGAGCCGGAACGTCGCCCAGTGGATCGGCACCAGCAGCCCGGCGTCGCTGACGTCGCGGTGGGCGCGGACGGCGTCCTCGGGATTCATGTGGATGTCCGGCCAGCCAGGGTGATAGGCGCCGACGGGCATCAACGTGAGATCGAACGGGCCGTGGTCGGCGCCGATATCGGGGAAGCTCTTGGTGTAGCCGGTGTCGCCGCCGAAGAAGGCCCTGTGCCGTGGGCCGATCAGCGCCCACGACGACCACAGCGTGACGTTGCGGGTCAGGAACCGTCCGGAGAAGTGCCGAGCAGGGGTGCACACCAGGGTGAGTTCGCCGAGTTGGGCGCTCTCGTTCCAGTCCAGCTCGACGATGCGGTCGTCCGGGATGTGCCACGCCCGCAGGTGCGCACCGATGCCCAGTGGCACGAAGAACTTGCAGCGCTGCGTGCGGGCCAGCTGCTTGATGGTGTCGACGTCGAGGTGGTCGTAGTGGTCGTGGCTGATGATGACGGCGTCGATGGCGGGCAGCGCATCGAGAGGGGCGGGCACCGGGTGCAGGCGCTGCGGACCGACCGCCCTCGACGGCGAGCACCGGTCGCTCCACACCGGGTCGGCGAGCACGCGGTAGCCGTCGATCTCGATCACGGCCGACGAATGGCCGTACCAGGTGACGGCAAGATCACCCGCGGGGAGATCCGGTGCCGGGATGGCCAACGGAACGGGCTCCGAGGGATGCTGGCGCGAGCTGCCCCCGACGAGCTCGCGGATCAGCAGGAACTGCTCCTGGCGCGTCATGCTGGTCTCCGACGCGGGTTCGAGGTTCTTGAAGACGCCGTCGTGGTAGTTCGGCGAGGCCTTCGTGGCGGCGTCGATCTCGACCGGTGAGGCGCCGAGCGCCGACGGTGCGCCCTGCACCGCGCGCAGTGCCCAGCCGCCACCGGCGATGGCAACCGTCCCCCCGACCAGCCGGGCCGCCTGTGACCACATCTAGGCGCCCTGGAAGTTCGGCGGTCGCTTTTCGATGCGCGCCACCTGGGCCTCGATGACGTCCTTGCTGGCCCACGCCTTCTCGAACAGTTCCTGGTGCGCGGGCCACGGGTCTTCGTAGGCGCCGTCGTCGTTGAGCACCCGTTTGGCGTGTTGCAGCGCAAGCGGAGCGAACCCGGCGATCTCGGCAGCCCAGGCCTGCGCATCGGCGAGCGTGCCCAGCCGGTTGGCCATCCCCGTGTGGAGTGCGGCATCCGCCGTGAGCCGCTCTGCGGCCATCAGCATGCCTCTCGCCCGGCCGGCACCCACCAACGACGTCAGCCGACGGATGCTCCAGTTGTCCAGCGCCAAGCCATATTTGGCAACCGGGAACTGAAAGTAGGCATCCGGGGCGACGACCCGAAGGTCACAGATCATCGCGAGGATGACGCCCGCCCCGATCGCCGGTCCGTTGATCGCCCCGACCACCGGGATCGGCGCCACGTCGATGGCGAGGTTCAGCGCCTTCGCCTTGTCAGGCAGCTTCTCCGCCATCCCGGCTGCATCGGTCAGGTCGGCGCCCGAACTGAACACGTTGCCGGCTCCGGTGATGACGATTGCGCGGACGTCTTCCGCGGCGGCGTGCTCGACGGCCTCCCGTAGGGAGTCGACGAGCTCGCTGTTCAGCGCGTTGCGGCGGCCCTCCCGCTGCATCTCCAGGGTCATCACGTCGCCATTGCGGGTAACTCCGATCATGCGGTCAGCCTATCGAGGCGCCCGATAGCCTTGCTGCGTGAGCCGGATCGGTGCCGTTGCGCTCCGCGATGCCGTGCTGGACGAGGGTTCGTTCGCCAGCTGGGACCGCACCCCCGTCGAGGTTGACGCCGACGACGAGTATCGGCGTGAGTTGGCCGAGGCGAGGGCTTCGACCGGCTTCGACGAATCGGTGCTGACCGGCGAGGGCCGGGTGTTCGGACGGCGCGTCGCCGTCGTGGCCTGTGAGTTCGACTTCCTGGCCGGGTCGATCGGAGTGGCCGCCGCGGAACGGATCACCGCGGCGGTCGAGCGCGCAACGGCCGAACGTCTGCCGCTGGTGGCGTCGCCGAGTTCCGGGGGCACCCGCATGCAGGAGGGCACGGTCGCGTTCCTGCAGATGGTCAAGATCGCGGCCGCGGTCGAACTGCACAAGCAGGCCCACCTGCCCTACCTGGTGTATCTGCGGCATCCGACCACCGGCGGGGTGTTCGCCTCCTGGGGGTCGTTGGGGCACGTGACCGCCGCCGAACCCGGCGCGTTGATCGGCTTCCTTGGGCCGCGCGTCTACGAGCATCTCTACGGCGAGCCGTTCCCCAAGGGCGTCCAGACCGCCGAGAACCTGCACCGCCACGGCGTCATCGATGGCGTCGTCCCCCTGGAATTGCTGCGCTCGACGCTTGACCGCGCGCTCACGGTGATGGCCGACGAACCCGGCGCTCTCCCGCAGACGCCGGACGTCGCGCCGGTCCCCGACGTGCCCGCGTGGGACTCCGTGGAGGCGTCGCGACGACCCGACCGTCCTGGCGTGGACTACCTGCTGAAGTACGGGACGACGGACCGCGTGTTGTTGTCGGGCACCGAGCAGGGCGAGGCGGCAACCACGGTGCTCGCGCTGGCGCGATTCGGCGGGCAGCCCGCGGTGGTGGTCGGTCAACGGCGCGTGGTCGGCGGCCCAGCCAATTTCCCGGGTCGCTCCGCTCCTGCCCTCCGTGTCGGGCCGCGGGCGCTTCAGGAGGCCCGGCGCGGCATGGCGCTGGCGGCCGGACTCCGGCTGCCGCTGTTGCTCGTCATCGACACCGCGGGCCCTGCGTTGTCGACCGAGGCCGAACAGGGCGGGCTGGCCGGGGAAATCGCCCGCTGCCTTGCCGAGTTGGTCACGCTGGAAACGCCGACGCTGTCGGTGCTGCTCGGCCAGGGCAGCGGAGGGCCCGCGCTGGCAATGGTGCCCGCCGACCGGGTGCTTGCCGCGCTGCACGGCTGGCTGGCTCCGCTTCCGCCGGAGGGCGCCAGCGCGATCGTCTACCGCGATACCGACCACGCCCCGGAACTGGCTGCCGCACAAGGCATTCGGTCGGCCGATCTGATGCGCCACGGGATCGTGGATGCGATCGTGCCCGAGCATCCCGACGCGGCGGACACTCCAGTGGAGTTCACCGGGCGCCTGTCGGCGACCATCGCGGACGAACTGCACCGGCTGCGTTCCCAGCCCGCGCAGACGCGGATGGCCGATCGGCTGCGCCGGTACCGCAACATCGGCCTCGCCCCGTAGGTCACACGCAAGCACCGCGTTCGCTGCGCGCTGAACGCCCGACTTCGGGGGTAGGGCTCGTCGCGGTGGCATTCTGGAAAAGATGGACTCCGTGCTGCACTTCTGGTGGCTGATCTTTCCACTCGGCGGGATGATCGGCGGCGGCATCAGGGCGATCGCGGCGGCCAACGAGCGCCGCGCCGAGCGCCGGCTGGAGAAGTACCGGATCAAGCAGCAGACCAAGATCGCGGTGGCGGAGGCGTCGGGGCGCACCAAGGTCGACGAAATCGCATCACGACGGGAGCTGACCAAGCTCCTCGGGCACCACGACCGCGTCAATGCGCGCTGGCTGGACTACGAGATCGACGTCGCCAAGCTGCTGGACTTCCCGATGATGACCGACATGCGTCAACCGCTCACCGTCGCGTTCCACAAGGCCCGCAGCCGCGCCGACCTTCTGCGCCCTGCGACCGTCGACGACGCCATCGGCGACCGCGCAACCCAACTCGACTATCGCGACGCGGTGCACGAGTACGCATCGGCGTTCGACGTCGCCGAGGCGGAGTCCATCCGAAGGCGGCGCAGCGACTTCTCGCCCGAGGGCCAACAGCGGCTGGAACGCGCGCAGCTTCTGCTCCGCGTGGCGTCCGACGAGTCCGCGACCCACGACGAACGCCGCAACGCCTACGCCAAGGCGCGCAACGAGCTCGACGGTCTGGTGGTGCTGCCCGCCATCGCCAGGGCCAGCATCGAGCGGCGGATCGTCGGCGAGATCGAGGCGTAAGCCGACGCGCTCCACGCCAGCGGGTTCATCGGACTTGGGCGATGACGTCGAGTTCGACGCCGCGCGCCTTTGCCAGGTGGACGGGGTGTCGCGCTGACCCACGATCGAGGTCGACCGGCCCGTGCGGGGAATCCCACCCCCATTTCCTGAACGCGCGCCGCGCGTCCTGCACCGTCGGCACCGAGGTGCTGGCGATACCCGCCAGGAGGTGGACCGCCGAGTACGTCGTCTCTGCCATCGTGCCCGGAGGCGGTGCCGCTGACTCGCCGATGGGTGCGGTCCCGTTGACCAGATCAAACGCGCGGGCGAATCCGGCGGTGAACTCGGCGGCCGACGCAGAACCCAGTCCTGCGAACCACCCCGCCGAGATGAAGAGGTTCGCCGTCGCGTCGGCGCCGCTGGCGAGGATCACGGTCTCGTCGGTGAAGGGACTGAAACGAGTGATCGTCGCGTCGAGCCCGATGCGTCCGAAGGCACGGTTGAACCGCACCGCATCTGACCCCACTAGCAGTGACATGACGCCTTCTGCCCCGCTGCGTACGACCTCGCCCAGTATGCGATCCCAGACCGCTGGGTTGTCGGTGCCCAGCGGCAGGAACCGTTCACCGAGGATCGAGATGTCGGTGTCCCGCAGTCCGGCTCGAGTCGCAGCCGCCGTTCCGCGCGGCCACACGTAGTCGTTGCCGACGATGAACCACCGGCACAGCCGCTCCTCGGTGCGCAACCAATGCAGTGATGCCACGATCTGATCGCCGGGAACTTCCCCGCTGCACAGCACGCCGTCGCTGCACTCACCACCTTCGTAGGCGGCAGCGTAGACATACGGCACTCGTCCGCCGACCACCTTGGCGATGGCCTGGCGGGCGTTCGAGAGGTGCCACCCGGTGACGGCATCGATGGAACCGGAGTCCAGAAGCGCCGTGATCGTGGCGGCCGTCGCCGCGGGCGCTCCGCCGGCATCGACGTGAACGAATTGCACGGTACGACCAGCGACTCCACCCGACGCGTCGATCTCTGCGGCTGCCAGCTCCGCCGCGGCACGACACTCGAGCCCGAATATGCCCGCAGGACCTCGTCGCGGCAGCGCGAGAGCGACTCGGAATTCCGTTGGTCGAGTTGCTCTTGGTTCAAACACCGGCACACTATCTGGCATGCTGGTGCTCTTCCGGGCGCAGTATGAGCACGGTTGGACGACTCGTCTCAGAAGGCAGGTCATGGAAGCTGTCGCGGACACGCTCGAGTTGCTCAGACGAGCGTCGCTCATCGTCGCGAGCATCGAAGACGCGCTCGCCGGTACCGATCTCACCGTGGATCGCTGGCGCGCTCTCGCGTGCATCGAGTCGAGCCCGGGGTGCTCGATGTCCGATGTGATCGACGCGCTCGTCATTCCGTCGACGTCGGCGACTCGGATCGTCGACTCCCTCGTCGAGATCGGCGCCGTCTTCCGGACGGTCTCGCCGCGCGATCGTCGCAGGATTACGCTGCGCCTGTCCTCGCATGGTCAAGCTCTCCTCCGTGACGTCGAGCCAACGATCGTTGACGCCAGTAAGCGTCAAACCTCAGAGCGTTTCCCCACTGTAGATCTCGCTTCCTCGTAATCCTCTGCGAACGATCTCACCGCGGACGTTCGCCGGTGTTGCCTGCATGTAACTCGCGTCCCCGCGAAAACGTCGTCGTGTGACCGGTTGGTAAACAGCCGCTGGGAACCCGGCCGATCTGTTCGCTTTCTCTTGACGCGGCTGGAGCAAGGTGTAGGTTCGGCCAGAGATGTTCCCATATGGGAGTAAATTCGCACGCTCCACCGAGAGGTGTCATGGCTGGATACCAATACCGTTGCGCCACACACGGACTCATCGATACCCAGTTTCGAATCGGCACTGCCCCCGCGTCATGGACATGTGAGTCCTGTCGCGCACCGGCACGACGGGTGTTCGCGTTGCCGGCTCTGACGACACGGTCGACCGCAGGTATGAAAGCTCTTGACGCGCACGAGAAGTCGAGGTCCTCGCCTGGGCTTGTGACGAGGTCGACCAAGCCCGCTGGCACTCCACGGAGCGGCATCGATCCGCGGCGCACTCGCCTCCCACGACCATAGAAGACCACCCCGCTCGAGGAGACCAATCATGCCCGATGTCATCTTCCCCGTCGATCAGAGCAAGCCCTTCCGGGAACAGGAACTAGTCGGCCACAACCGGTGGCATCCAGACATTCCAGCCGTCGCGACGGTCAAGTCCGGCGACACCTTCCGTGTCGAGTCCAAGGAGTGGTTCGACGGAACCATCGTCAACTCGGACGACGCGAACGACGTCCGCGACTGCGACCTGACGATGGTCCACCAACTCTCCGGACCGTTCGCCGTCGAAGGAGCCCAGCCAGGCGACCTTCTGGTCGTCGACATCCTCGACGTCGGTCCGGTGCCGCAGCAGACCGGACCGGTCGCAGGTCAGGGCTGGGGTTACACCGGCCTGTTCGCGAAGGAGAACGGCGGAGGCTTTCTCACCGACTGGTTCCCGCAGGCCTACAAGGCCATCTGGGACTTCACCGGACAGAAGGCGACGAGCCGTCACATCCCCGGCGTGGAGTTCACCGGACTGATCCATCCCGG
>JAOPVF010000204.1 GCA_025963195.1 Mycobacterium sp.
TCGCTGACGACGTGCTGGTAGGCGACGTCGACGTTGTCCTTGGTGATCGCGGGCATCATGTAGACCGGCGCGGTGTTGACCTGCTCCTTCTTGACAAGCGCATTGGTCACGGCCAGCCCTGCCGACAGTTCGACGGTGCCGTTCTGCAGTGAGGTACCGATGAATTCGCCGCTCTTCACCGCGTTCAGGCCGTCCTCGATGCCGTCGATGCCGACGATCGGCACGCCCGTGCGGCCGGATTCCTTGAGCGCCTGAAGGGCACCGAGGCC
Organism: Mycobacterium sp.; assembly: GCA_025963195.1. Classification (GTDB taxonomy): domain Bacteria; phylum Actinomycetota; class Actinomycetes; order Mycobacteriales; family Mycobacteriaceae; genus Mycobacterium. Next base: position 270 of record JAOPVF010000204.1, read on the forward strand.
CATGTCGTCGTTCTCGGAGACCACGGCGTCGATCTGGGGCCCGAAGCCCGAGATCCAGTTCTTCACCTTGTTGACGGCTTCGTCGCGCTTCCAGTTGGCGGTGTCCTTGGCCAGCACCTTGATGTCGGGGTACTTGGCAAGGACCTGCTCGATGCCCTTCGTGCGGTCGATCTCACCGGACTGGCCGAGCGGACCCTGCAGGATGACGATGTTGCCCTTGCCGCCCAGCTTGTCGGCCATCATCTGCATTTCCTGCGCGCCCGCGGCCACGTCATCGGGCTGCACGTTGCCTGCGACGTCCTTGTTGTTCAGCGCGGCGTTGACGGCCACCAGCGGGATGCCCTTGGACTTGGCAGTCTGTACTTGCGGGCCAAGCGAATCCGCTTGGATCGGGACGATGATGATGGCGTCGACGCCCTGGTTGATCAGCGAGTCCACCTGGTTGGCCTGAGTGGAGACGTCGCCGTTGGCGGAGTTCCACAACAGTTCGATGTTGTTGGCCTTGGCGTAGGCGTCCATGCCTTCCTTGCCCGCGGTGATGAACGAGCTCATGTCGTACACCGTCACGCCGATCCTGGTCTTGCCGCTCTTGGATTCGGTGTCGCCCGCGCCGCAGGCGGTGAGGCCGAGTGCCAGCAGCCCCACGGAGGCGACGCCGGCCAACTTCGTTGACAGTCTCATCTTTGTCTCACTCTCTTGATCACGTTCGGGGGTGAAGGGACCTGTGTGCCAATGGATCACGTTCGTCTTCGGGTCGACCAGACGTCGACGGCCACTGCCGCCACGATGAGCACGCCCTTGATGACGTCCTGCCAGTAGGCAGGCACCACTAGGATGTCCAGGCCATTGTTGAGGGTCTGAATCATGAACAGGCCCAGCACCGTTCCCCATACGGTGCCGCGCCCGCCCATCAGGCTGGCGCCGCCGATGACCACCGCGGCGATGGCGTCGAGCTCGTAGCCCTGTCCGAGGTTGGGCGGCCCGGAGATGACCCGCGACGCCAGCATCACCCCGGAGATGCCCGCCAGCAGACCGGAGAAGGCGTAGACGCTGAACAGGACGTTCTTCGCGTTGATGCCTGCGATCTCCGCGGCGTTGCGGTTGCCGCCGACTGCGTAGATCCGCATTCCGTAGGTGGTCCGCTTCATCACCACTGCGAGCACCACGATGCCGATGATCATCACCAACACCGGGATCTGCAGTCCGAAGATCTTCGTGTTGGCGATCGAGCCGAACTCCGCGGGCAGGCCGTTGATCGGCGCACCGCCACCGATGACGTAGGCCAGACCGGAGCCGGCCGTCAATGTGCCGAGCGTTGCGATGAACGGTGGAACGTTGATGCGCGACACCAGGATTCCATTGACGGAACCTACCGCCAGCCCGACCACCATCGCGACCAGGACGGTCATCCAGACCTGGCCGGGGTTGGCCTTGGCCGTCGCCGCGGACGCCATTGCCGATACGGCGATCACGCTTCCGACCGAGAGGTCGATGCCGCCGGTGAGGACGACCAGGGTCTGGCCCAGCGCGATCAGTGCGAACGGGGCGGCGGCGACCAGGATGGTCAACAGGTTCTCGGGGGTGCTGAATCGTGCGCTGCGGTAGGAGAAGTACATGATGACCAGCAACATCACGATGACCATCGAGTAGCGCAACGCCACCCCGGAGAACCACTCCTTGGACAACAGCCGAACGGGTTCACCGGTGGTCGGAGACGGAACGACGGTGGCGCCGTCGGGTGGCAAGTGTTCGGCGGTCGGTGTGGTCACGATGCGGCCTCCTTGTCGGGCGGTGAAGTGTCGAGGGCGGTCGCCATCCGGAAGACGGAATCCTGCACGGCGGAGTGGTCGAGGGCATCGCGGTCCAGTTCTCCGACGAGCGCACCGCCGCGCATGACGAACGCCCGGTGCGACAACCCGACGATCTCGGGCATGTCCGAAGAAGCCATCACCACGGCCATGCCTGCTGCCGCGAAATCGGTGATGATGCGATAGATCTCGCTGCGCGCGCCCACGTCCACGCCGCGGGTCGGTTCGTCGAGCAGCAACACGTTGACGTCACCGGTGAGCCATCGGGCCAGGACGACCTTCTGCTGGTTGCCACCCGACAGCGTGCCGACGGACTGCTTGAGCCCGTTGCTGCGCAGGTGGACGGATGACATCACGTCCGAGACGGCCTTGGTGCGCGCCTTGCCGCGCAGCCAGCCCGCCACGGACAACGACGACAGTCTTGGCAGCGAGCCGTTGTCGAGCACGCTCATCGACAGCACGACGCCGGAGAGCTTGCGGTCCTCGGGGACCATCGCCATGCCCTCGGTGATCGCGGCGGCGGGAGCATTGCGCTTGACGCGCTTGCCCTTCACCGTGATCTCGCCTGCCGTCGACTTCCTTGCTCCGAAGATCGCTTCGAGCAGTTCGGTGCGACCCGCGCCGACCAGCCCTGCCAGGCCAAGGATCTCGCCTGCCCGCACCGAGAACGACACCGGCTCCGAAGCGCCGACGACCTGCAGGCCCTTGACCTCGAGCACCGCATCCGCCCCCGGCACAACACGCTCGGGGAACAACGTGTCGAGTTCGCGGCCGATCATCGCAGTCACGATGTCGTCGTCGGACACCTCGCCGATGGGCTCGTCCATGATGAGCCCGCCGTCGCGAAGCACCACGACGCGGTCGGCGATGGCCCGGATCTCGGCCATCTTGTGGGTGGTGTACACCATCGCCACCCCGTGGTCGCGCAGCCTGCGCACGATCTTGTACAGGCCCTCGACCTCGCGTTCGGAGATCGCCGAGGTGGGCTCGTCGAGCATCACCACCTGGGCACCGGTGCGAGAGGCCTTGACGATCTCGACGATCTGCCGCATGCCGACCGGCAGGCTGCCCATCCGGGCCGTCGGTGAGATCGCGACGTCGAACGCCGCGAGGGTCTCCGCTGCCATGCCGATCATCGCGTGCCGATTCAGAAATGGACCGATCCGCAATTCCCTTCCGACGAAGAGGTTTTCGTAGACCGTCATGTCCTCGATGGACGCCAGCTCCTGGGGCACGATGGCCACGCCGTGCTTGACGGCGTCGCGGGTGTTGCCGGGAGCGAGGTGGCTGCCCTTGACCGACACGGTGCCGTGATCGGCGCTGTACTGGCCGCTGACGATCTTCATCAACGTCGACTTGCCGGCACCGTTCTCACCGGCCAGCGCAGTGACGGACCCCGGCTGGAGGTCGAGGGTGATGCCCTTGAGCACCGGAACGCCGCCGAAACTCTTGTGGATGTCCGCGCATTCGAGCAATGCCTCGCTCATCGGGATCCCCCGGAATCGGCGCCGAGGGTGACGAGCACCTTCACGTTCTCGGCGTCGGCCGAGGCGGCGAAGGCCTCGGCGGAATGCTCGAGATCGAATTCGGCGCTGATGATCTCGTCCACCGGCACCGCTCCGGCGGCCAACATGTCGAGCGCTGCGGTGAAGTCCTCGCGGACGTACATCAGGCTGCCGATCAAGGCCAACTCACGGTCCTGGATCAAGCCAAGCGGCACCGGGGTGGCGCCCGCGGCGACCCCGACGATCATGATCGCGCCACCCTTGTCGACCAGTTCGACGGCCTGCGCCACCGAGCTCTCCCGCGCCACGCAATCGATCACCACCGCGGCGGGGCCGCCGATGAGCCTGCGCGCGGCGGCTATCGCATCGGGCGCGGCCGGGTCGAAAGTGCCTGCCGCGCCCAGACGTTCGGCCCTCGCCCGCTTGGACTCCAGAAGGTCGGCGACGATGACCGTCGCGCCGACCTGCCGTGCCGCGAGCAGCGAGAAGAGCCCGATGGGTCCGGCGCCGATCACCACGACGGGCCGGCCGCGCAGATCACCGACTGTCTCCGCGGCGCGGCGCACCGCATGCACCGGGGTGGCCAACGGCTCGATCAGCACGGCGTGCCTGTCGTCGAGATCGTCGGCAAGGCCGACCAGCCTGTCCTCGGCGATGGTGAACGAGTCGGCCAGCGCACCGGGCGTCTGACAGCCGAACACCAGTAGCTCACGGCAGATGTTGTACCGGCCGGAGCGGCACTGGGTGCAGTGCCCACAGGCGAGGTTCGGTTCGATCGCGACCCTTCTGCCGACCCAGGATTCGTCGACTCCGGGCCCGACCGCCTCGACGACGCCGACCGCCTCGTGACCGGGTCGATAGGGCAGATCGATGAACGGATGGTGGCCGCTGGCGGCGTGCAGGTCGGAACCGCAGATCCCAACGACGGTGGTCCGGACGCGGGCCTCGCCTGCGATGGGAACCGGCGCTGGCACCGTCTCCACGATCACGTCGTCGAGGCTGCTGACCACGACGCGGCGGTTCACGGCGCCGGTCACCACGCGGTGTACCCGCCGTCCGCGACGAGCACCGAACCGGTGATGAACGAGGCGGCGTCACTGGCCAGGAACACCACGCTGGGCGCGATCTCCTCGGGCATGGCGTATCGCTGCTGCGGGGTGTCATCGATCCAGTGCCGTTTGAACTCGGGCCTGTCGACCGGCGCCATCTCCGTCTTGACGTAGCCGGGCGCCAGCGCGTTGACCCGGATGCCGAGCGGAGCCCATTCGGCAGCAAGCGATTTGGTGAGGTGGTGTACCGCGGCCTTGGAGGCGTTGTACGCGGGTTGCATCTGGGGCCGGTTGACGATCAGCCCGGAGATCGATCCGATGTTGACGATTGAACCGCTACCCCGTTCGCGCATGTGCGCGCCGACGGAAAGCGAGCATGCCCACAGCGCCTTCACGTTGAGGTCGAACACCGCGTCCCATTCGTCGTCGCTGACCGTCCAGGATTCGCCGTGGAAGCAGGTCCCTGCGTTGTTCACCAGGATGTCGAGGTGCCCGAGCGCCTCGATGGCTTGGGCCGTCATCCGGTCGACGTCCGCGGTGCTGGTGATGTCGGCGGTGATCGCGTGGACGCGGTGGCCCGCGGCGGCCGCTTCTGCGACCACCTGGTCGTTGCGCTCGGCGCTGCGTCCGGCGATCGCGACCTGTGCGCCCGCCTCGGCCAAGCCGATGGCGAACGCCTTGCCGAGACCTTGGTTGCCGCCGGTGACCAGGGCGGTGCGTCCGGTCAGATCGAACGGTGAGCGCCCCGTCATGACGGCCTCACGATCGACTTCAGGCTGGTCGGCTCGGTGTCGCTTTCGAGGGCGTCGGCGACGTGTTCGAGGTCGTAGCGGCCGGTCACCAGGGAGTCCAGATCTACCGCACCCGAACTCGCCAGATGTATCGCCGCGGGCCAGGTATCCGTGTATCGGAACACTCCGGTGACGGTGATCTCCATGGTCTGGATGTAGCCGACCGGCAGCGCGTAGTCCGAGGGGCCCATGCCGACCAGCACCACGCGTCCCGCCGGTCCGACGGCCTGGATTCCGCTGACTATGGCCGGCGGTGCGCCGCTGGCGTCGACGAAGGCGTCGACTCGTGGATGGAGCGCCGCGACGTCGTCGACGGTGGGGTCGAGGACTTCGGTGGCGCCGAACTGCAGCGCCCGCTCCCGGCGCGACGGCACCAGATCGGTCACCACGATCCGGGATGCTCCGAAGGCTCGGGCGGCCTGGGCACAAATCACGCCGATCGGGCCTGCGCCTGCGATGAGGATGGACGAGCCTGGCACGATCCCGGCCTTGCGCATGGTGGCGATCGCCACCGATAGCGGCTCGAGCAGTGCGGCCGCGTCGTCCGACAGCGAATCCGGTACGGGATGGGCCATTTCGGCGTCGATGGTGACGTACCGGCAGAACGCGCCGTCGACCGGTGGGGTGGCGTAGAACTTCATCTCCTGGCACAGGTTGTAGCGGCCTGCGGTGCACTGCTTGCACCGGCGGCAGGGGTGCTGGGGTTCGACCGCGACCCGCTGCCCGACCCGGTCGGCGTCGACGCCGTCGCCGACCGCGACGATGCGTCCCGACAGTTCGTGGCCGAGGATCATCGGTTCCTCGACGATGAAGTCACCGATCCGGCCGTGTCGGTAGTAGTGCACGTCGGAGCCGCACACGCCGACGGCGGCGACTTCGACGAGGACTTCGTGCTGGCCGGGTGACGGGGTCGGGCGGTCCTCGATCGCGAGGGTGCCGACCCCTGTCATCACGCTCGCACGCATCGTCGGGCTGATCGGGGTGGCGGTACTCATTTTTTGGAAGGTCATGGTGTCCCTTCATTCGAGATGGCAAACAGGCCAGGCATTTCGGTGGTATCGCGAAGCAGCGCCCGTCCGACGACCACGGAGCGGGCGCCCGCGGCGACGCTGCGCTCGGCAACCGACTCGGTGACGCCGCCGTCGACGGCGACCGGCAGGGTGCCGCAGCATGCGCTCACGACGTCCAATCGACTGATCACGCTGCGGCCCTGGCTTCCCGGTTCGATGAGCATGACCAGGAGCCCGTCCGGAGTGGCAGGCCAGGGTGGCGCCGACGGGTCGAGACCGTCGCACTCCCGCCACAACGCGATCCAGGCCGAGCTGCCGACGGCCCGAAGGGCATCGGCGCGACGCTTGGTGAACGAGCCCCATGGCAGGAACACCTTGGCAGGACGCAGCTGCAGGATGCGCAGCAGCTTGGTGTCGACGAACTGTGCCGAACCGATCAGATGCACCTCGACCCTGGACGGGCCAACAGCGGCCACGATGTCGGCCAACTCGGCCATGCTCACGCCTGCGGGCAAACCCTCCGCTTCCGCCATCACGTCGACGTGCACGTTCATTCCCGCCTCCGAGAAGGCTTGGGCGGCAACGATCCTCGATCCAGAAGGTGCGGCGTAGACCGAGCCGGCGAGTCGGCCGTGGAATCGCTCGTGCCACGAGGCGAGGTAGGGCGCCGCGATCACGAGCCGTTCCCGTCGATCAACGGCGACTCCGCGACCGCCGCCCAGCGCGCCCGCAGCGCGGGCACGTCGCGACCGGTCCGCCGCGGGACCGCGGCGGATCGCACCGCGGGCTGCCAGCGCTTGGCGATGTCGACGAGGCCGCCGGTGTCGGCACCTGCGGCGACCGCCGCGGCCTGGATGCAGGCACCGCGGGCGGTGGCCTCATCGGCATCGAGGGTCACGACCTCCTCGCCGGACAGATCGGCAAGCAGCTGTCGCGTCGCAGCTGAGCGGGCGCCGCCACCCACCGCGGTGATTCGCGAGTCGAGTTCGACTCCGCAGGCGCGCAAGCTGTCTCGTCCGCTCAACAACGAAAGCAACGGCCCTTCGACGAAGGCCCGCGCCAGCTCGGCACGGGTGGTGCGCGAGGTGATGTCGACGAAGGCGCCGCGGGCGTCGGGACGATCGGGCTTGCGCTCGCCGTCGAGGAACGGCACCAATACCGGCCCCTGAGTGTCGCCTGCGTCGAGGGCCAACTCGGTCAACCCGTCCAGGTCGGTACCGAGCAGCCGGGCCGCCACGTCACCGACCCTCGCCGCGTTGAGCGTGCTGACCAGCGGCAGGTAACCACCGGTCAGGTCGGCCACCCCGTCGACCAACCCGCTGGGGTCGAATACCGGTGTGCGCGACGACGTCGCGACGACGCCGGAGGTGCCGATGCCGAAGTACTGGTCGCCGTCGATCAGGCCGAGCCCGAGGTAGCCGGCATGCTGGTCGCCGCCGCCCGGCGCGACCAGGACCCCCGACGGCAATCCGAGTTCATCGGCCACTGCGGCGCGCACGGTACCCGCGACGTCGGTCGGGCCGAGGACGGTCGGCAGCCTGGGCGCCCAATCACGCGCTCCCGCAGCAAGATTCAGATACTCGGTGATCCACTCATGGGCAGTGGCATCGAAGTAGCCGGTCCCCGATGCATCCGATCGGTCGGTCACCCTCGCGCCGGTCAGCCAGTAGGTCAGGTAGTCGTGTGGCAGCAGGATCGTGGCGACCCGGTCCAGCAGCCCGGGCTCGTGTTCGGCGACCCAGGCGAGCTTGGCGATCGTGAACGCGGCCGTGGGCAACGACCCGATCCGAAGCACCCAGCGGCGCGTACCGATTCGGTCGGCCAGCCTGGCCAGGTTGGGTGCGCCCGTGGTGTCGTTCCACAGTTTGGCCGCCCGCAGCGGCTGCCCGGCTGAGTCGAGAAGCACGAGTCCGTGGCACTGCGCGGCCACCGAGATGGACCGGACGGTGATGGGCTGCTCACAGGAGGCGAGTGCAGCGCGGGTCGCCACGATGAACGCAGCCACCCATTCAGTGGGGTGTTGCTCGCTGCAAGGCGGGAAGGCGGGCGGGTGCGGAGCCGAGCCCGCGCCCCGCAGTTGCCCGGTGTCGGCGTCGCGCACCTCGACCTTGCAGGATTGCGTCGACGAATCGACGCCGAGCACGGCGTTCATCGTCGGACCACCTGAGCCGAGTCGTCGCCGGGCTGTCTGCCGCGGGCGCCGACTCCTCCGGCAGGGTGACTGTCGACGACGTCCTGCACGGTGTGGCCGCGAAGCGCCATGGTGACCACGGCCAGCGCGTCGCCCCACGCCCCGACCGCGAGGGTGCTGGCCATCGCGATCATGTCGCCGGGGTCGGCGTCGGTTGGGGTTGGGGGCAGCGCGACGACCTCGGTGGCAGCCAGCGCGAACGGCGAGCCTGGGTTCTCGGTCAGCGCGACGACGTCGACGCCGCGACCGAGGAAGCGCTCGACCAGGCTGGTCAGCTCACTCGACAATCCCGTCTTCGAGACAGCCACCACCAGGTCCGACGCGGTGACGGCACCCATGCCACCATGCAGGGCGTCCATCGACGGCAGGTACACCGCGGGGGTTCCGCAGACGGACAACAGATGAGCGAGACGTTCGGCCATGATCCCCGACGTGCCAGAACCGGTGGTGACGACCTTTCCGGGCGTCGCCAGTACCCGGCGGGCGACCCGGACGACTCCCGTTTCGACGCTGGCGACCAGCGCGGCCAGCGCGTTCGCCTCCCTGGACAGCACGGCGCTGGCCAGATCGGCCAACTCCACGTCGCCCATGCTCATCTGATGTCTCCGTTACTCACATGTTGTTGTGATCCAGATCATGCAACCCCTATGCTCATGTGTCAACACGCCCGCACACATGAGCGGAGTGTCAGAATGGCGACCAGAATTCGAGGGGAGCGGCGACGATGGGTCCGGACGAACTGTTCCAGCGCGCCGTCGTCGCGCGCCGCTACTACCTCGAGGGCCGCACGCGGGTCCAGATCGCCGAGGAGTTCGGCATCTCCCGGTTCAAGGTCGCCCGCGAACTCGATGAAGCGCTGGCCTCGGGGATGGTCGAGATCACCATCCACAACCCCGGTTCCATCGATCTGGAGTTGTCCACGGAACTGCAGCGGCGGTTCCGCCTCGAGCATGCCTACGTCGTCATGACAGATGACCACGCCCCAGACGATCGTGCCGATGCCGTCGCGAAGGCGACCGCCGAGTTGCTGCAATCCATCCTCCGCGAGGAGGACGTCCTGGGCGTCGACTGCGGACGTACCCTGAACAAGGTGGCCAACCACTTGACCACCCTGCCGCCAAGCGACGTCGTCCAGTTGACTGGAATGGCAGGCGAACTCAACGCGAACGGCGCCGATCTCGTTCGCCGGATCAGTGAGATCAGCGGCGGCAAGACGTGGCCGATGTACGCGCCGTTGGTGGTGGCGGATGCGCGTACCGCGGCGAGCCTGTCCGGCAATCACCAGATCCAGGAAACCGTCGCCCGCCACGCCAAAGTCACCTGTGCGATCGTATCGATCGGCGCGTGGCAACCCGGCGCTTCCCAGGTGTACCAGGCGCTGACCACCGACGACGCCGACGAATTGACGCGTGCCGGCGTGTGCGGCGAAGCATGCGCGCTGCTGCTGGACGCCGACGGTGTCCGGTTGCCCGGCCTTGACGAGCGCAGGGTGGCCGTCGACGAGGCGACGCTGCGGGCCATCCCGACGGTGATCGCGGTAGCAGCGGGCCCGCAGAAGATCGCCGCCACCCGAGCGGTGCTGCTCTCGGGACTCGTGTCGTCCATCGTCACCGAAGCCGAGATCGCCGCCGCCGTCCTGGCGTGACTTCGGACTCGCCCACAATGCCTGGCTAGCAGTAGATCTCGATTTCCGATTGAGGGACGGGATTCGTCATGACCCATGGCGCATCGGTGATTTCATCTTCACGTCTCACCGAATCGGTTTGGCTTCCCTCCCGGCGGGATACGTGGGCTGAACACGACACGACCAGCCCAAAGGAGCGCCATGTTCATTCACAACAAGGACTTGCAGTTCGAGGTTCGGGTGTCCGAACCCGACCCGAGATTCGCCACGATTCTGCAAGAGCAGTTCGGTGGCGCCAATGGCGAACTCAAGGCGGCAATGCAGTACTTCACCCAGGCGTTCGTCCTGCGGGGAAAGAATCCCAAGATGTATGACCTGTTCATGGACATCGCCACCGAAGAATTGAGCCACCTGGAGATGGTCGGGTCGATGATCACCATGTTGCTCGACGGTCTGAACGACGACCTCAAACTCGCCAACGAACGCTGCGACTGGATGCCCGCCATCGCCAGCGCAGACGGAAGGGAACAAGCGATCAACCAGGTCGCAGTGAACCCGCTGTACTTCGCGCTCACCGGCGGCGGCCCGGACGTCAGCAACTCCGCAGGCGTGCCGTGGTCAGGTGCTTATGTGAACGCCAACGGTGATCCGTCGGTCGATCTGCGCAGCAATCTGGCCGCCGAGTCGCGGGCCAAGATCGTCTACGAATACCTCAAGCAGTTCACCGACGATCCTGGAGTCCAGGACACCCTGACGTTCCTCATGACCCGAGAGGTGACGCACTTTCAGCAATTCACCGCGGCGCTCAACGAACTGCCCGTGAACTTCCCACCCGGAACGCTGGCCGGCGACGAGCGCTTCCAAAACGTCGCGTTCAACATGTCCAACGGTGACGGCGACGTCCGAGGCCCGTGGAATCAGGGACAGGGTCCATGGCCAGAAGGCATGAAGTGGAAGTACATCAAGTCCCCCGCCGACGAATGGCTCGGATCATCGATGCGGGAAAACAAGGGCGCCGAGAACAACCCCGATGGGGGACCGGCCGTACACAGTGACAAGCCGTTCACCCACGAACAGCACACCGCAACAGCCTGACCCACCGGAGAGGGCCGACGCGCCGTCGGCCCTCTCCGGTGCTGCCGCTACTGGTCTGGCGAATCGGGTGGATTCTTCTCGTCGCGCCCGCTGACCGCGTCGCGTACATGGTCGATGATCGCTGCTCCCGCTCCCATGGTCTTCTGCACACCAGCGCTGGACGGCGTGTCGGGGTGCGGACGCGTCGGCGCCAGCTTCTTGGCCGCCTCAAGCTCGGCTCCAAGCTTCTCCAGTCGTTCACGATCAACCACGGCGGAGAACTTCGGCCAGACGACGTCTTGTTCGTAGAAGATGTGCTCACGACCTGCCTTGACGAACTCGTCGAGCGCATCGTGGTAATCGGCCTCCCCGGGCTCACCGTCCTCGAGCCGCTGCAGCAGCTTTTTCCCGGCTTCCTCTTGATCAATCGCCCGGTCGGCGAGTTCATCGCCGTCATCGAGCACATCGCGGACAGCGGGCCAAAAGAGCTGCTCCTCAATCGCCTCGTGCTGGGACTCGGCGATGATCAAGTTGGTCACCATCGTTTCCAGACCACTCTCCTTGGAGCCCTTGCCACGCGGCGCGCCGTCAAGCACTTCCAGCATGCCCAATACGCTTTGGTGGTCAGCCCGTAGAAATGTCAACGCATCCATGAGTTTCTCCTCTACACCTCTGAAATTGGGGTCAGGCAGCGTGGCGCCCGTGCCGACTGCGGTCATAGGCCTGCGCGCGCAGGTGGGCCAACCACTGGGGCATCAACTCAACACCGTCGGCTACATGCAGTACGGGGTCGAACGCCACGTCGTGCGCTTCACCGGACGGAAGCACGCCTTCGACCGTCAACTTCGCCAATGGTCGAAAGTCCTCTGTACCGCGCGCTTGATCGATGTCGAACTGAACACGACCACTGCTCAACTCATCACGAACATCGTCGAGCGACACGCCGGAACCGTTGATGTCATTGACCATTCGCGCGTTCAGCCACCAGTTGTGGCCGCCATGACGCAGTGGCATCACGCTTGACATGGTTCGCCCCGACCACCCGAAGACCGGTCGGATACCGACCCTGCCTGCAATACCGGTTCCGGCCGACGCCAGCAGAATGTCCCATGGCGTACGGGCAGGCGGTCGCTGGGGCAATCGCACCGCCAGACCGATGACGTCGGGCAACGCACCCGGAGTGCCAATCCCCTTCGAGATCCGAGCCACGATCTCCGCTGACGTCTCGACCGGCAAACCCTCACCAGGAGGCGCGATGCGCTCGATCGACCCGGTCGTCAACACACCATCGGGGTGGAACACCCGCCGGTGCAGCGTGGCTGCCGTCCACTGGAATGGGATGGCAAGTGTGTTCAGGGTGCTCATCTCGAAACCGTGCGCCTCTCCGTGGTTCAGGGGGTGGTGTTGGTTCGGGCTCGTGCAGAGGTACCCCTGAACGAGCCGCCAAAACGCACGGACGCCCTGGCTTCGATACCTTCGCCTACAGGTTGACCGGCCTGCTGATCCGGCCCGTTCCCATGAGTTGGCGAGCGGTGACCGCGATGGATTGACGGTGTTCGGTCGAGAGTTTCTCGAGGATCGACAAGGCCGTGCCGGCGTCGAAGTGATAGCGGTCAACGAGCATCCTCGTCGCTTCGTCGACGACGTCCGCGCTGCCGGTCACCGTGGATGCGCGTGGCTGACCGTGCGGGGCCTTGAGCGCACGTGCCGCATGATCGGCGAACATCACACCCACACTCTCGACGTTGTCATCGAGTGTTCCAGGGTGATTCGAGTACAGGTACAGCGCCGCACTCGCGGTGTTCCTGGCGAACAACGGAAACTTCAAGATCGACCGAATCGGCGTTGCGGCCAGCGCCCGTTCGACGAAGACGGGCCAGCGTGATTCGACGGTCAGGTCGGCCACGCGCGTCACCTGATCGACCGCCGAGTCATAACAAGGGCCCTGTAGGCAGTGGCGCTGGATGTTGTCCAGCACGAGCGGATGACCGTCGGTAGCAGCCAGGGACCGAACGACGTTCCTTCGTCCCACCAGCGCAACCCCGGCGTGATCAACCGATGGGATGTGCTCGACGGCTGCCATCGTCATCCTCGCCACGATCACGTAGGGAGCCGGCTTGGCAGCCCCATCGCGCGGTCGCTTCAGATCAGCCAACGCGCGCTCGATCCGTGCAACGTCATACCCGCCGATGCCAGACATCGGACCTCCAACAACTCCCCGCATATCGCGGACCGCAATGGAATTGATGGATACCCGCGTCGCATCCCGGCAAACAAGGCTGAACTGGGAATTGCAGACGACGGCGATCGCATGCCGTCCGCGGCGAACACCAGCAGTCCATTGGGACGGCCACCCGTCATCGGCGCGTGTTGAGATGGCGGCTCTCGGGTATCCGGTCGGCATGGAACGCCAGGGTGTACCCGAGGACGTGCCGATCGCCGACGCGGCCGAACAGAACCGCGACGCCATCGAGCACCCGCTTGAGGATGACGCCTTGGAACCGACGGCAACCGACGTGCCGCTCGAGGCAAGCCCGGCGGATTGGCAGGAGCAGACCGAAATGGTCGATCTTGACCCATATCTCGAGGAGTCCGACCGAGAAAGGTGACGCGCCGCCGCCTCATCCCCCGACGTACCCGCCGGCAGGATTCCTGTCAATGGCCGCATGTTTGCAACCCGGCCCATGGGGTAGTACCGCGACGGCGGTACAGAACATCCACGAAGGGAGAATCATGGCCACCGGAGAAACAGGATTCGACGACGTGACATTCGATCTCATCTCGGTGCAGTATCACTCGTTGAAGGCCGGGCACGATTACGGCCAGTACGTGCGTGACGCCCGCAATGCCGGCCTGGACGACGTGGCGTCGTTCTTCGAGCAGGTGATGTCGGAAGACTCCTCGCGCGCGAAGCGCTGTCACGAATTTCTCGGCAAGCATCAGGGGTCCACCGCAGCGGCCAGCGGCTAACCAAGGGTGCCATGACGATTTCATCCGACGATGTGCGCCGGTTGCTCGCCGCACCCGAAAACGATGCCGTTCTGGTGCTGATAACGGGCCGACCCGAGGTGATGGCTGCCGCGGCGGTGGACTCCGACGAGTTCCGCGGCGCCTTGACGATCGCAACCCGGGAGCAGGTCATCGAGCGGGTGGGCTCCGCAGAGCCCTCAGAGCACGAGTTGGCGGAGCAGGCGGCGAGCCTTGACTCGATGATCTCGAATCTCGGCGGCTGAGCCGCAGGAGACGAACGTCCGTCCCGGGACTCAGATGGTGACGGAGTCGCCACGGCCCACCTCGATGACGCGGTCGGCCATGCCGCGCCCTGTCATCTCGGCCAGGAAATCGGCCAACGGCGATGCAAACACCGGGTAGTCGTCGAAGTGCACCGGAATCACCCTGGGCAGCTTCAACTTATCGACGAGTTCACTGCCCTGGCGTCCGTTCATGGTCACCGTCAGCCCGAACGGCAGCCGGTTGCCCGCAGGCAGCCGCGTTCCGCCGAGATGCACGATCCCGGCATCGATCGACTCGAACCGGACGGGGATCTCGTCCAGCTCTTCCACCAACAGCGTGTCGCCCGAAATGTACAGTCGCCGCCGCACCGAGCCGTCGGCCGGGCCGATCTCCAGCATGCTGCCCATCACCGGCGGCAGCAGTCGATCGACCGGCACCAATGCATGCCGGCCCGGCAACGACGTCAGGGTGATCGATGTGTCGCCCTTCACCAGACGGTGGCTCTGCCACGTTGACAATCCGAATGCTTGGCCAAAACCGCGACGCCGCAATCGTTTTGCCGCGTGCGGTGTCGTCAAGACCGGCAGGTCGTGGTCGAGCCCCTTCTGCGCCACGCGGTCCCAGTGGTCACCGTGCATATGGGACAGCACAACCGCATCCAACGGCGGCAGCTCATCCACCTGCAGAGCAGGCGGGTGGCGGCGTTTGGAGACCAAGCCGTATCCCAGGTAGGCGTGCTGACCTCGATGCAGGAAGTTCGGGTCGGTGAGCAGCCGCACACCACCCGCCGAGATCAACGTGGTGGCGTTGCCGATGAACGTGACGTCGATGTCCATTCACTGCAACTACCCGTGTCACCGGCGTTGAACCGCCTACGCCGTCAAATGGACGCCGCGACCTGCCAGAGCGGTTCTGGGTCAGCCGAACTCGAGCGCACCGGGCTCAGGACGAGATCGGTCGCTCCCGCGTCGAGGTAGCGTTGCAACTGCTTGCGCACCGCGTCGGGCGCGCCGACGGCGGCGAGTTCACCTGCCTGCTCCACACCCTCACGCTCGATGACCTTCGCGTATGAGGGGATCGCCGTATAGAAGGCCAGCTCCTCGGCAGCAAGAACCTTGGCGGCCTCGACGGCAGCGTCCGTCCCCGACGACACGATCACCGGAACCGCCGCGATGACCTGCGGTGCGGGGCGCCCAGCCGCGGCCGCAGCCTCGTTGATGGTGGGTGCGATGAAGTCCCCGATGGTACGCGGACCCGCCAGGTACGGCAGAGTGCCGTCCGCCAGCTCACCGGTAACCCGTAATGCCTTGGGCCCCATGGCCGCTACGTACACGGGCACAGGTGTGCCGCCGGCGAGGGTGACTGGCCATTCGGGCGCGGCGGTGAACTCGGTGCCGTGGTAGTCGACGGCACCGGTGTCGAAGATCGAGCGCAGCACCTCGAGGTGTTCTCTGAGCCGCCCCACCGGATTCGGCCACGACGTCCCGAATGCCTGCTGCTCGGGCGCGTGGGCTCCGAGGCCGAGGCCGAGGCTGAAGTTCCCGTGGGAGGCCGCCTGAGCGGTCTGAGCCAGGGTGGCGACGATCAGCGGGTGACGCGGGTTGATCGGCACCACGAACGTGCCGACGCCGAGCCCGGGCACCGCTGCGCCGACGAGCCCGGCCAGGCTGATCGCGTCGTATTCGAACCGCTGCGCCAGCCAGATCTGGCGGACCCCCACGTCGAACGCCCGGCGAGCTTGCGCGATGACGTCGTCGACGAGGTTGGCGGTGGTCGCGTCGGGATTGAGGACTACTCCGGTAGGCATACGACTGCCAACCCGCCGATGCGGCCGCGACATTCCCTTCGGCTCGGCGTGCGCGCATCTCGCCGGGCTCATACTGTGCCGACCATGAGCAGTGCGGCCTCCGCGAGCGGTATCGACATCACCTCGCTGACCAAGACCTTCAAGATGGGGCGCCGTTCGGTCGAGGCGTTGCAAGCTGTCGACCTGCACACGCCGAAGGACGCCTTCCTCGCGCTGCTGGGACCGTCGGGATGCGGCAAATCCACGGTATTGCGCATTCTGGCCGGGTTGGAGCAGCCGACCGGCGGAACTGCCCTGATCAACGGGGAGTCGCCGAGCGAACTGCGCAAACATCACGAACTCGGCATCGCGTTCCAGGATTCGGCCTTGCTGCCGTGGCGCAGTGTGATTTCCAACATCAAGCTGCCGCTGCAGGTGGCGGGCATCCCCGCCGAGCCGGGCCTGATCGCGGACCTGGTCAAGCTGGTCGGGCTCGAGGGATTCGAGAAGGCCAAACCGGCGCAGCTCTCCGGCGGAATGCGGCAGCGGGTGTCGATCGCCCGCGCTCTGGTCGTCAAGCCGACGGTGTTGCTGCTCGACGAACCGTTCGGCGCCCTCGACGACATGACCCGGCAACGACTCAACGTCGAACTACTGCGCATCTGGACCGAGAAGCCCGCGACGACGCTGATGGTCACGCACGGCATCGCCGAAGCTGTGTTCCTGTCCGACGTCGTCGCGGTGATGAGCCCGAGGCCCGGCCGGATCATCGAAACGGTGCCGATCGACCTCCCGCGTCCGCGGACTCCTGACATCATGCGCACGCCCGAGTTTCACCGGATCCACGACTATCTCACCGAGCTGTTGTTCGGCCGGTCCGATGGCACCAGAGGAATCGCGTGACGGCTCGTCCGGCATGGTTCGGGGGTTTCTCCCGTCGCTTCGCTCGCCCCGGCGGTGCCGTCGGCGTCGTCGGCGTGCTCTTGGTGTGGTGGCTCCTGGCCGCCGTGGGGGCGGCAGGCGGAACGATACCGACGCCGGTCGCCGTGATCGCCACCATGCTGCACGACGGCGCAGCCCTGTACGGACCGAACTTCGCGGTCACGTCGAGCGGTGCGTTGCAGGGCTTCCTGTGGGGCAACGGCCTGGCGATCGCCCTCGCGGTCCTCGTGGTCCTGATTCCGCCCGTCGAGTCCCTCGCCACCCAGCTGGCGATCTTGAGCTATTGCACCCCGTTGCTGGCACTCGGTCCGATCATCCTCGTGGTCTTCGGAGGACGGGCGCCGACGATCTTCCTGGCGGCGATGTACTGCTTCTTCACCACCATGGTCGGCACGCTGGCGGGATTGCGGTCAGCGGACAAGGCCAGCCTCGACCTGGTCGAGGCGTACGGCGGCGGAAGGTGGCAGAAGTTCACCAAGGTCCGCCTGTTCGCCGCCGCGCCGAATACCTTTGCCTCGCTGAAGATCGCGGCGCCGTCTGCGGTGCTCGGAGCCATCCTCGGCGAATACCTCGGCGGCGTCGACAGCGGGATCGGGGTCGCGCTCACCGCAGCACAGACGTCCTACAACGTGCCGCGCACGTGGGGATTGGCCATCGCGGCAGCGGCCATGGCCGGCGTTGGCTATGCCATCGTCGCCGTGGTGGCGCGGATGGTGACGCCCTGGACGTCTGCCGCCTCGGCCAGGGAGGCACGACGATGAACGCGAGCTTGCGCCGTATCGGTCGCTTCCTCGCCCCGCTGGCGATCTCGATGGCCCTGCTCTTCGGACTGTGGTACCTGTTCCTCGCGGTCTTCCCACAGGTCGGCCCGCGCGTCGGCAAGTCTCCGACCGACGTGTGGAGCTACCTGTTCGCCAGCCCGACGAGCCACACCGCCCGGGCCGACCTGCTGGACAACCTCCAGATCACGCTGCGCGACGCAGCGATCGGCTTCGTCGCGGGAATCGGTGCTGCACTGATCGTTTCCGCGTTGTTCGTGCTGTTCTCCACCCTGGAACAGACGCTGCTGCCGATCGCGGTGTTACTGCGATCGGTGCCCCTGGTGGCCATGACGCCGATCATCGTCCTGGTATTCGGGCGCGGCCTCGGCGCGGTGGCGGTGCTGGCAGGAATCGTGGTGTTCTTTCCTGCACTGGTGATGATCATGGCGGGTCTGCGCGAAGCGCCACGGCAGGCACAGGAACTCGTCGAAGCCTATGGTGGCAACCGGTGGAGCGCGCTGTACATGGTCGCGATCCCGTCTGCGTTGCCTTCGGTGTTCGCGGCAGCGCGGGTCTCGGTGCCCGGTGCGCTCATCGGCGCCCTGATCGGTGAATGGCTGGGCAGCGGTGAAGGTTTGGGCTCCAGCCTGATCAAGGCGATACCCCGTTATCAGTACAACGAGCTGTGGGCATCGGTCGCCATCGTCACCATCGTGTCGATCCTGCTCTACGCCGCGGTCGGCGTCCTGGAGAACATCGTGCTCGCACGCTTCGGACCCGATGCCGGGCGGCCGTCCTGACAACTCCCCGTCGGGCGCTTAGTCTTCGACGATGACACTGCGGACGCGAGGAGCAAGACGACAAATGGTCTTCCATCGCCGGGAGTTCCTGCGCTACAGCGCCATGGCGGGCTTCGCGATCGGCGGAGCCGGACTGATCACCGCATGCGGCACTAGCAATTCGGCGGGTTCGTCGGGTGGCAGTTCGGCCGACGGCTCCAAGTTCGGGTCGGTTGCGGTTCAACTGTCCTGGATCAAGAACATCGAGTTCGCCGGCGAGTACTTCGCGCTGGAGAAGGGTTACTACAAGGAGGCCGGGTTCGGCAGCGTCGATCTCGTCGCCGGTGGCGCGGCAGGCACGGGTGTCGAGGCGGGGCTGGACACGGGCAAGATCTGGATCGGAATGTCGGCGCCGCAACTCACCGCACCGGCGGTGCTCAACGGCTTGCCCGCGAAGATCGTGGGCGCGACGTATCAGAAGAACCCCTTCTGCATCGTCAGCTCGGCTGCCAAGCCGATCAATGTGCCACAGGACATGGTCGGCAGGAAGATCGGCGTCCAGGATTCCAACCAGCTGGTGTTCGGCGCACTGTTGGACGCCAACGACATCGATCCCAAGTCGATCACCGTCGTGCCCGCGCAGTTCGATCCGTCTCCGCTTGCCAACGGGGAGGTCGACGGTTGGGTCAGCTACGTGACCAATGAGCCGATTACCCTGGCGGCCAAGGGTTTCAAGAACCACGCCATGCTGTTCGCCGACTTCAATCTGCCGCTGGTCGGCGAGTCGTTCACGGTCAAACAGGACACCATCGACAACGAGCGCGACAAACTCAAGGCGTTCCTGATCGCCGAGATCAAGGGCTGGCGGGACGCCATCGCCAACCCGGCCGAATCCGCCCGGCTCGCAGCGGAGGTGTACGGCAAGGACCAGCACCTCGACGTGGCCGAGCAGACGCAGGAGGCGCAGGCTCAGATCGGGCTGGTGGTGTCCAACGACACCAAGGCCAATGGCCTCTTCACCATGACCCAAGCCCTCATCGACGAGAACATCGCTGCACTGAAGACGGCGAAACTCGACATCGCCGCCAAGGACCTGTTCGACCTGTCGATCATCGACGAGATCTACAAGGAACATCCCGACCTGAAGTCGTGAGATCCCCGTCAGCCGTAGAAGCGCGTCACCCGGCTGCGGAGCCGGTCGATCGCGATGTCGAGCACGATCTTCTTGGCCCGCTTGATCAGGAACTGTGGGATCGGCGCCGCAAGGTCGACGATGATGTCGAACCGCACCCTTGTCTGGTCACCCTCGCGGGTGAGGTTGTACTCGCCGTGCTGACCCCGCTGCTGGAATGTGTCGGACGCATCCCAGACCACCCAGTCGCGGCCCCAGTGGTACTCGAGGAGTTCCTTGTCGGTGACGCCCATGATCTTCACCGTCGCCTTGACGTGGTGTGGACGGCCGTCGGGATAGCGGTCGAGCACCTCGGCGTGTCGGTGCACCGTCGACCACGACGGCACTTCCTCGATGTCGGCGAGCGCATCGAGAATCGTCTCGGGCGCAGCGTCGAACATCACTTCTCGTGACGCTCTGACTGCCATAAGAGCAAATACTAATGAACGCTCCAGCCTTGTGCAGTGCTTTTTGCAGCTAATTTCGAGCCACCAGTCAATATTGTTGGCCGCGGCACCTCTACCAGCCGATTTGGTCGAGTGGGGTGGTGCCCTTCGGCGGGGTGCCACCCACCGCAGGCGGGGTGCGGGAGAACCGCGGCGCAGGCGCGGCCTGATCGACCCCGTCGACCGTGACGACCGTCGAACGCGCCTTGAGGTGTTCGTTGCCTGCCGCCTCGGTCCAGCTGAGCACGGGCGTCACGCAGGCGTCGGTGCCTGCGAACACCGCCGTCCACTCGTCGCGGGTCCGGCTCGCGAAACGCTCGGTGAAGATGGCCTTCATCTCGTCGTAGCGCGCGAGCTCGAATTGGTTGGGCACCTCGTCGGCCGCAAGGCCAAGACCGCTGATCAGTTGGGCGAAGAACTGAGGTTCGATCGAGCCGACGGCCATGTACTCACCGTCGGACGTCTCGTAGGTGCGGTAGAAGGGCGCACCTCCGTCGAGCAGGAATGACTCCCGTTGATCCTTCAGCGACCCGGTTGCCTTCATGGTCCACATCATCTGGGCTAGGACGCTGACGCCGTCGACCATGGCGGCGTCGATGACCTGGCCCTTGCCGGAGCGTTCCCGTTCGTAGAGTGCGGCGACGATGCCGAGCAGCAGGAACATCGACCCGCCGCCGAAGTCGGCGACCAGGTTCAGCGGCGCCACCGGTGGCCGGTCTCGGTAACCGATGGCACTGAGCGCCCCGGTCTGCGACAGGTAGTTGATGTCGTGGCCCGCGGTCATCGCGAGCGGGCCGTCCTGTCCCCAGCCGGTGATGCGCGCGAAGATCAGGCGTGGGTTGACGGCCGCGCAGTCGTCGGGGCCGATGCCGAGCCGTTCGCACGTGCCTGGACGGAAGCAGTCGAGCAGGACGTCGGCCTTGGCCGCCAACTCGAGCAGCACGCCAGGGTCCTTCTTCACGTCGAGGTCGACGATGCGCTTGCCGCGGTGCAACAGGTCGAGCTCTTCGGCTGGCATCTGCAAGCCGCCGGGCCTGCGCACCCGCACCACGTCCGCACCGAGATCCGCGAGGATCATCGCCGCGTGCGGTCCAGGGCCGATGCCGCCCAGTTCGATGACCTTCACCCCGGCAAGGGGTCCCGGATGTTCGGCCACCCGTCAGCCGCCCTTCTGGACCTTCAGGACCTGCTTGCGCAGGCCTTCGGTGGCAGATTCGGTTCCACCCTTCATGGCGCGCCTGAGGACGAATCCGGGCATGGGAATCGACAGGTCGATGGTGATGTCGAACCTGACTCGGGTCTTGTCACCATCCGCGGTCAGCGTGTAGCTGGCGTCTTGCTTCTTCAACGCACCCGCCTTGACCAG
>JAOPVF010000229.1 GCA_025963195.1 Mycobacterium sp.
ATGACCGCGAAACTGCCCTACACGGCGATCTCACGGACCATGCACATCCACCCGACCGTCAGCGAATTGGTACCGACGATGCTGCAAGAGATGAAGCCGCTGAAATAGATTGCGCGGCAGCACGTCCCGCCACCATCTGGCGGGTGACCACCGCGACCCGGTGTCCGAGGTGCTCGCAGGTTGCGACGTCGGAGGGGTGCACCTGGTCGGGGTTGGCGTCCACGTCGGTCTGGGCGCCCGCACCCAGCCAGAATCCCAGCCGGTTCAGATCGTGCTCGCTGCCCGCCGCGCTGTTCCAGCCCGCGCCAAGGCCGAGATTGACCCAGTGCATGTGGTGCTGGGCGGCGAACACCGCGAGCGACACGAGCGCGGACAGCTTGTCGCCGCTCTTGGCCCCGGAGTTGGTGAAGCCGCCGGCCACCTTGTCCCGCCACGCCCCGTTCTGGCAGCGGCGCCCGGTCTTCTCGGCGAAGGCCTGAAACCCGGCGGACACGTTGCCCATGTAGGTGGCACTGCCGAAGACGATGCCGTCGGCCCGGTCGAGGACGTCCCAGTCCGCGTCGGTCATCGCGTCGACGGCGATCACGGATACCTCTGCGCCACCTGCCTTGGCGCCGGCCGCCACCGCCGTAGCGAGGGCGGACGTGTGGCCGAAACCGGAGTGGTAGGCGATCGCCAGGACCGGAGTCGTCTCGGAGTCGTTGCCGTTCATGTGGCGCCTTTCAATCATGTTGTGCCCTCATCGGTCGTAGGTGGGTGGGACGCCGGCGATCTCGCGGTAGCGCTCGGCCCAGTTGGGCAGCGGGTCGCCTGCGAGGTGGGCTTCCAGGCGGTCGAGGAAGGCCTGAGTGCCCGGTCGAAAACCGGTGGCGTTGGGCACGCCGAGCCCACGGTGGGTGAACCGCAGAAGCGTGCCCGCGTCGCCGTCCGGGTGCAGCTCGTAGCGGACCACACCGGGCTCGACGATCGGCTGGTGCCATTCGTGTTCGAGCACGTGCGGCGGATCCCAGACCAGGATCCGGCCCGTCATCCGCTTCATGTCCGGTGGCAGTTGCGGGCCCGACGCCACCGTCTCGATGGCGCCGCCTTCGCGCGGCTCGATCGAGGACTTGCCCATCCACCTGTCGCGCTGGCTGGGTTCGGTGATGGCCGACCACACCACCGTTGGCGGATACGGCAGCCGTCGCTCGAAGCGCAACACGGCGCGGTCGCCCTCGATGCTGAGTTGTCCTTCGCGGCCGATCACGTCGTCTCCCGATGGATCGATTCCAGATGCTGCTCCAGCGCGTCGAGATGACCGGTCCAGTAGCGGCGGTACCTGGCGACCCACGCGTCCATCTCGGCGAGGCCGTCGGCCCGCAGCGCATAGATGCGGCGCTGCGCGTCGGGCCGGACCTCGACGAGTCCGACCTCGCGCAGCACCCGCAGGTGCCGGGACACGGTCGGCTGGGTCAGGCCCGGCAGTGTGGCGACCAGTTCGCCCGCCGTGCGTTCGCCCTCGGTGAGTGCATCAAGCAGGGCGCGCCTGCTCGGTTCGGCGACTGCCTCGAACACGTCCACGCGCACTAATATTGCAGAAGATCTATATAGATGCAACCGTATACACAGTGCTTTAGCCTTCGACCTGCGACCGGATCCACTCGAGGTTGGCCTGCATGCTCTGCTGCCATTCGGACAGCCGCCGCGCGACGATCCTGGCCTCCTTGTCCGGCTGCGCGACGATCGCCGGCGTCAGCCCGGACGGTCCAGGCCCCATCCGGCCCCACTGCCGAACCAGCGCGCCGTCGCTGGTGGGTTCCACCTCGAACCCCCAGGTCGCGCCGATGCCGTCGATGCCGATGACGTTCCAGACCCAGCGACGCTGATCTTCGACCTCGATGACCTCACACACCGTCTCCCAGTTGCCGAACGCGTCGTGCTTGCTGCGGCCGCAGAAGCGGGCGCCGACCTCGACGCCGGCGGAGCCGTCGAGCCATTCGACGGTCTCCAGCTCCGACGAGCATCGCGCTGGCAGAGTGATGTCGGTGACGTGTCTCCACAGCGTGGCGACATCGCAGCGGACCCGCTGGGTCACTTCTATCGTTGGCTGATCGCGGTAGCGCACTGTTGCAGCATGTCAAGGACGGAGGCAACCGTGAAGGTCGGCGCCATGATCGAGCCAAGGTCGCCTGGTGCGGTGGAGTTCGCAGAGGCCGCGGAGCGCATCGGTGTCGATTCGTTGTGGGTGCCCGAGGTGTGGGGCTATGACGCGCTGACCGGATTGGCGTACGTGGCGGCCAAGACGTCGACGATCAAGCTGGGAACGTTCGTGGTGCAACTGGGTTCACGCAGCCCCGCGATGCTGGCAACCTCTGCCCTGAGCCTGCAGGAGATGTCCGGCGGCAGATTCCTGTTGGGTGTCGGCACGTCGGGTCCGCGGGTGATGGAGGGCTGGCACGGTGTTCGGTTCCGCAAGCCGGTCGAGACCACCAGGGAGACCATCGAGATCGTTCGGATCGTCAGCCGTGGGGACCGGCTCGAGCACGACGGCGAGATCTATCCGCTGCCGCTGCCCGATAGCAGTGGCGCCGCCCTGCGGCCGCTGGTGAACCCGCGGCACGTGCCCGTCTACGTGGCGGCGATGGGGCCGCGAAACCTACGGCTCACCGGCGAGGCGGCCGACGGTTGGCTCGGCAACGCGTTCATCCCCGAGGCCGCCGAGGTGTTCTTCGGTCCGTTGCGCGAAGGCGTCGAGCGGGCCGGCCGCACGCTTGCCGATCTGGACCTCGTCGCGCCGGTCGCCGTCGAGATCCACGGCGACGACGCGTCCGCCGACGCCGCCGCACGCAGACACGCCGACGGGTACGCGTTCACCATCGGTGCGATGGGGGCGGGCGGTCGCAACTTCTACAACGACGCCTTCACCAGACTGGGCTACGGCGACGACGTCGATCGGGTGGCCGCGCTGTGGCAGGACGGGAAACGCGAAGAGGCCCGCCAAGCCGTACCGATCGACCTCGGCAAGCTCACGAATCTGGTTGGCACACCTGATGGCATCGCCGAACGGGTGGGCAAGTACCGCGACGCGGGGATCACGACGCTGCTGGCCAAGTTGGATGGCGACTACCCGAGCCAGCTGGCGACGCTCGAACGGTTGCTCGAGATCACCGCCGCTGGACCAGCAGCGTCTGCGCCGACGTCCCGATGAAGCCGTCGCGGTCGTAGATCTCGGCCGTGGTGACACCGATGCCGTCCGGTCCGATGGACCCGCGCGCGCGCAGCCCGAAGTCGTTGCCCGACGGTGCCCGGTGCAGGTGCACTGCGGTGTCGGTGTTCATGAACACGAACTCGTCTGGATCCAGCGCAGCGCCGACGCCGTTGGCGGTGTCGACCACCATCGTCAGCCGCTGCAGATCGGTGAGCGGCTCGTCGTCGACCAAGCACACCAGCGGGCTGAGCCACGCCTGCTTGGACTCGCCGGGATCGGTCACCTGCGTGCGCCAGCTGACCGTCTGCACGTAACCCGGCGCGCC
>JAOPVF010000233.1 GCA_025963195.1 Mycobacterium sp.
GCTCGGTCGTCACGCTGCTCGTCGCAGAGCCTTCATTGAACAAGCACCTCGCGGAGCCCACCGACGACCCGGCGCCCAAGGTTCGCCTCATCGAGGCCCTGCTCTCCGGGAAGGTCGGCCAGCCGACTCTCGACATCTTGAAGACCGCCGTATCCCAGCGGTGGTCGACGGAGACGGACCTGATCGATGCGGTCGAGCACACCGCACGCGTGGCGCTGTTGAAGCGTGCCGAGAACGCGGGAGAGATCGACGACGTCGAGGAGCAGCTCTTCCGGTTCGGCCGCCTGCTCGACGCCGAGCCGCGTCTGGCCGCGCTGCTCAGCGACTACACGGCCCCCGCCGACGGCCGAATCGCCTTGCTGGACAAGATCCTCGACGGCGATTCGAGCTCGAACGACACCGCCGCGGCCTTGCTGCGTCAGACCATCGGTCAGTTGCGGGGTGAACGCGCCGACGAGGCGGTCATCGATCTCGCCGAGCTTGCGGTGGCACGTCGAGGCGAGATCGTTGCGCACGTCAGCGCGCCAGCGGAGCTGTCCGATGCCCAGCGCAACCGGCTCACCGAGGTGCTTACCCGCATCTACGGCCACCCGGTATCGGTCCAGCTCGACGTCGATCCCGATGTCCTCGGCGGTCTTTCGATCGCCGTCGGCGACGAGGTGATCGACGGCTCCATCGCATCCCGCCTGTCCGCAGCAGAGACACAGCTGCCGGACTAACAACGACTCATCACCCGGCTATCAACAAAGGTAGGAAGACGAAGAATCATGGCAGAGTTGACAATCTCGGCTGCTGACATCGAAGGTGCGATCGAGGACTACGTATCGTCGTTTTCCGCCGCCACTGAACGCGAAGAGGTCGGCACGGTCATCGACGCCGGTGACGGCATCGCCCACGTCGAGGGCCTGCCCTCGGTCATGACGCAGGAGCTCCTCGAGTTCCCCGGTGGCGTGCTCGGTGTCGCACTGAACCTCGACGAGCACAGCATCGGCGCGGTCATCCTCGGCGACTTCGAGAAGATCGAACAGGGCCAGCAGGTCAAGCGCACCGGCGAGGTGCTCTCGGTTCCGGTCGGCGACGCCTTCCTCGGTCGCGTGGTGAACCCGTTGGGTCAGCCGATCGACGGCCAGGGTGACATCGACTCCGACAAGCGCCGCGCATTGGAACTGCAGGCGCCGTCGGTTGTCGAGCGCCAAGGTGTTTCGGAGCCGCTTCAGACCGGCATCAAGGCCATCGACGCGATGACCCCGATCGGCCGTGGTCAGCGCCAGCTGATCATCGGCGACCGCAAGACCGGCAAGACCGCGGTCTGCGTCGACACCATCCTCAACCAGCGTGAGGCGTGGGCCACCGGCGATCCCAAGCAGCAGGTGCGCTGCGTGTACGTCGCGATCGGCCAGAAGGGCACCACGATCGCCAGCGTCAAGCGTGCGCTCGAGGACGGCGGCGCGATGGAGTACACCACCATCGTCGCGTCGCCCGCATCCGATCCCGCCGGCTTCAAGTGGCTTGCCCCCTACACGGGTTCGGCCATCGGCCAGGAGTGGATGTACGACGGCAAGCACGTCCTCATCGTGTTCGACGACCTCTCCAAGCAGGCCGACGCCTACCGCGCGATCTCGCTGCTGCTGCGCCGCCCGCCGGGCCGTGAGGCCTTCCCCGGCGACGTGTTCTACCTGCACTCCCGTCTGCTGGAGCGCTGCGCGAAGCTGTCCGACGAGCTGGGTGGTGGTTCGATGACCGGTCTGCCGATCATCGAGACCAAGGCCAACGACATCTCGGCGTTCATCCCGACCAACGTCATCTCGATCACCGACGGTCAGTGCTTCCTGGAGTCCGACCTGTTCAACCAGGGTGTGCGTCCGGCCATCAACGTCGGTGTGTCGGTGTCCCGTGTCGGTGGCGCCGCGCAGATCAAGGCGATGAAGGAGGTTGCAGGCTCGCTGCGACTGGATCTTTCGCAGTACCGCGAGCTCGAGGCCTTCGCGGCCTTCGCCTCCGACCTGGACCCGACGTCGAAGGCTCAGCTGGAGCGCGGCGTGCGTCTGGTGGAGTTGCTCAAGCAGCCCCAGTACAGCCCGTTGGCGGTGGAGGAGCAGGTCGTGGCGATCTTCCTCGGCACCAAGGGCCACCTGGATTCGGTTCCGTCGGAAGACGTTCAGCGCTTCGAGACCGAGTTCCTCGAGCACATCAAGGCTAGCCACGAGGACGTCTACAAGGACATCCGCGAGACGAAGAAGCTTCCCGAGGAAGCCGAGGAGAAGCTGACCGGCCTGGTCAACGATTTCAAGAAGGGGTTCTCCGCGACTGACGGCAGCTCCGTGGTGGTCAACGAGGCCGACACCGAGGCGATGGACGAAGAGGACGTCGAGAAGGAATCGGTCAAGGTCCGCAAGCCGGCGCCGAAGAAGTAGGTAGGCGACGACATGGCAGCCACACTGCGCGAATTGCGCGGCCGTATCCGTTCCGCCGGGTCGATCAAGAAGATCACCAAGGCACAGGAACTGATCGCGACCTCGCGAATCGCCAAGGCGCAGGCCCGAGTCCAAGCGGCTCGGCCGTATTCAGAAGAGATCACCAACATGCTCACCGAGCTGGCGAGCGCCAGCGCGCTTGATCATCCGCTGCTCGTCGAGCGCGAGTCGCCCAGACGTGCCGCCGTGTTGGTCGTGTCGTCGGACCGTGGTCTCTGCGGCGCCTACAACGCCAACGTGCTGCGCCAGTCCGAGGAACTCTTCGCGCTTCTGCGGGAAGAGGGCAAGGATCCGGTGATCTACGCCGTCGGCCGAAAGGCGTTGGGCTACTACAGCTTCCGCCAACGGGAGGTGAAGGAGTCGTGGACTGGCTTCTCCGAGCGCCCGACGTACGAGCAGGCGCGCGAGATAGCGGACACGCTGGTTGAGGCGTTCATGGCAGGAGCGGACGACGAAGGGGATGGCGCCGGTGACGACGGCATCCTCGGCGTCGACGAAATCCACATCGTCTTCACCGAGTTCAAGTCGATGCTCTCGCAGTCGGCGGTGGCCCGTCGGGCCGCCCCGATGGTGGTTGAGTACGTGGGCGACGACGAGCCCGAGGAAGGTCCCCGCACGCTCTTCTCGTTCGAGCCGAATGCCGAGACCCTGTTCGACGCACTGCTTCCGCGCTACATCGCGACCCGCGTCTACTCGGCGCTTCTCGAGGCCGCGGCCTCGGAGTCGGCATCGCGGCGCCGTGCAATGAAGTCGGCGACCGACAATGCCGATGACCTGATCAAGGCGCTGACGCTGGAAGCCAACCGCGAACGTCAGGCGGCGATCACCCAAGAAATCAGCGAGATCGTCGGCGGCGCAAACGCCCTCGCCGACGCCAAATAGGCCCCGTAGGAAGCGAAGAGGAAATGACTGCAACCGCAGAGAAGACCGCAGGCCGGGTCGTCCGCATCACGGGCCCCGTCGTCGACATCGAGTTCCCGCGCGGGTCCGTGCCGGAGCTGTTCAACGCCCTGCACGC
>JAOPVF010000248.1 GCA_025963195.1 Mycobacterium sp.
CACGGCTCCGGACTTCCCCGAGCTGGTGGATGAGGGACTCACTATGCGCCTCCGTTCGTTCGTGTTTAATTCGTTAGGAAAGTTTCTTAACATATTATTGGCGCGTGTGGAAGAGTTTGCTTTGTAAACTCCCTGCGACTGAAACGGAGACGGAGACGGTGGTGAGCCAAACTGCGCCGCAGGTGGGTACCCCGGCAAGCATGCGCGCGCTGAACCAGCGGCTCGTGCTCGGCCGGCTCCGAGCGCATGGCGAGGCCACCCGCCCGCAAATAGCGGGCGACACCGGTCTGTCGAAACCGACAGTCGGACAAGCACTGTTGGACCTGGAGCAGCACGGCCTGGTCCGTGCGATCGGGCGCAGTGCGGTCGGCCCCGGCCGCGCCGCGGTCATCTACCGGACCGCTCCCGACGCCGGCCACATCGTCGGCGTCGACGTCGGACGGCAGATGCTTCGGGTCGCCGTCGCAGACCTCGAGGGCACCGTCGTCGCCCGCAGCGAACAGCAGAATCGGTGCCGCTCGGGGGCGATGCTGCTGCGCACCGTGCAGGAAACGATCCGGCGCGCGGTCGCCGACGCAGGCCTGGCCCCGCAGGACATCGTGGTGACCGTCCTCGGGACGCCGGGCATCCCCGACCCCGCCACCGGCACCGTGCACCGCGCGCCGAATCTGCCGGGCTGGGAGCGCCGCGGGCTGATGCAGGAGCTGATCGCCACGATCGGGGCAGACGGCTCGCAGGTACTCGTCGAGAACGACGCCAATCTGAGTGTCGTCGGCGAGCATGCGCTCGGTGCGGCCCAAGGCGTCGACGTCGTCGCGTGCCTGACCGTCGGCACGGGCATCGGCATGGGAATCCTGATCAATGGGCAGCTCTTTCGCGGTGCGCACGGTGCGGCGGGAGAGATCGCGGATCTGCCGTACGGCCGGGTACCTGCGGGAGTCACGACGCGCAGACCGGGACCGGTGGAGGTCGCGGCCGCGGCCCAAGCGGTGGTTTCGGCGGCCCACGAACGCGGGTTGAACCAGATGCCAACGGCGAAGGCGGTATTCGACCTCGCCCGCGACGGCGATGCCCGTGCGATGCAGGTCGTCGAGGACGAGGCGCTGAAACTCGCCCACGTGGTCGCCGTCGTCACGGCCGTCCTCGACCCCGGCCTGATCGTGCTCGCGGGCGGCATCGGCCGCAACGCGGACCTGCTCGCCGATCCGATGCGACGCGAGCTGGCCGCGACGATTCCGATCGTTCCCGACATCGTCGGAGGCCACCTTGGTGAGGACGCGGTCCTCGTCGGCGCCATCGCTGCGGCCAAGGACACCGCGTGGGATCTGGTCGTCGACCGCCGCGTCTTGCGCCGGTCGGCGGGAGAGGCGTAATCGAACGATGGAAATAGTCATCAGGCAGGACGAGCGAGAGTGCGGCAACACCGTTGCCGACGTCTTCGACCAAACGGTCCGCTCCGGTGCCACCACCATCGGCCTTGCGACGGGCTCCTCACCGCTGTCGGTCTATCGGGAGCTGATCCGCAGGCATCGGGAGGACGGACTCAGCTTCGCAGGCGTGCAGGCATTCCTGCTCGACGAATACGTGGGCTTGCCGCCGAGTCACCCGCAGTCCTACGCGCACGTCATCCGCGAGGAGTTCACCGACCACGTCGACATCGACTCCGAGCGAGTACATGGTCCCGACGGCACCGCCGATGACATCTTCACTGCGGCAGAGCTTTACGACGCCGCGATCACCGAAGCGGGCCCCGTCGACGTTCAACTGCTCGGGATCGGCGCCAACGGGCACATCGGGTTCAACGAGCCGGGCTCGTCACTGGGGTCGCGCACCCGCGTCAAGACGCTGACCGAGCAGACCCGGCACGACAACGCCCGGTTCTTCTCCAGCATCGACGAGGTGCCCCGCCACGTCATCACCCAGGGACTGGGCACGATCAGCTCGGCCCGGCATCTGGTGCTCATCGCGACGGGCGCGCACAAGGCGGAAGCCGTCGCGGCCGCCGTCGAAGGTCCTGTCACCGCGAGCTGCCCGGCGTCGGTGCTTCAGCTACACCCGCACGTCACCGTCGTCGTCGACGACGCAGCAGCAGCCCAGCTCGAGAACGCCGACTTCTACCGCTACGCGCTGAGATTCAAACCCGTGCAAGACAAGTACTAACTCAACGCCGCCAGAAGTCGTACTCGTCGCGGCCGGGCCGAAAGCCTGCCGCCTCGACGATGTCCACCGCCACGTCGAACTGTGCCCCGACCCGCAGCGGCACGTGGGCGTCGCTGCCGAACGACACCGCGCCGCCGCCCTCCTCGAACCACCAACGCATCTGCGCGACCGACGCGAGCGGGCTGGTGGTGTTGAGCTCGAGCGCCCGCCCGGACGAGGCCAGCGCACGGAACACCGTGCGGTACTCCTCCTCGAAGGATGCCTCGGGATACTCCCCCTCCCGGTTCCTCGGCCAGTAGCGGCGGACGAAGTCGCAGTGCGCGAGCACCTGGAAGGCGTCGGAGCCCTCGACGAGGCGCAGCAGCTCACCGAAGTAGTCCCGCACCACGTCTTCGGCCGGCCGATACCCGAGCGCCCGGTCGACGAAGACCAGCCGACCGTCGTGCACGACCGAGTGCAGCGACCCGAGCACGCGGTCGAAACCTCCCTGCCGGAGCACGGCGGCCACACTGCCCGCGAAGTGGTGCGGCTCGCCCGCCTCGATGCCCGACAGGATGCGAAGGTCGGGGAACCGGTTGCGGGAGCGCTCGATGCTGGACAGGTATCCGTCGACGTCGAGCGGAATCACGCGCTCGCGCGACGCGATCGTCGGCTCGCCGGAGGGCGGATGGTCGCCTTCACCCCACCCGGTGAAGTCGACGTGCTCGGTGAATGCGATGGCAGGCAGCCCGACCTCGACGGCGCGGCGGCAGGCGTCCTCCATCGAGGCATCCGCTCCAGTGTCCCAAGAGAATTCGGAGTGCACGTGATTGTCGGCGGGAAGCATCAGTCCGATGCACCGGGCCGGTCGCAGTTCGACCAGGTGTAGGGCTGGTCGGCCGACGTCGTGTTGCCGAGCAAGAACGTTCGGTCGGTGCGGTTGGCGCGGGCGATGGCACCGAGCCACGTCGCCAGCGTGCTGACCCGGTTTTGCACACCGGTGAGGAACGCGATGTGCACGAACCCCCAGCCCAGCCAGCCGACGAACCCGGTCAGTTTGACGGGGCCTGCCTGCAACAGGGCGTGGCCGCGGCTGATGTAGGCCGCCGAGCCGAGGTCTCGGTAGCGGAACGGCTTGCGGGGAACGCCCGCGAGGTCGCGGCGGATGCACGAGGCGGCGTGCAGGCCACCTTGCATGGCATTCTCGGCCACTCCTGGTAGATCGTCGCGGCCGGCGAGATCGCCGATGACGAAGACCTCCGGATGTCCAGGCACGGTCAGGTCGGCCTCGACCGCGATCCGCCCAGAGTGGTCGGACGTCGCCCCCAGTACCTCGGCGACGTGCCGCGCGAACGGCACGGCCTCGACACCCGCGGTCCACAGCACGGTCCGCGCCGCGTACTCCTCGTCGGGGCCACCCGCCTTGGGCGAGATGGTGACGCCTTCGCGGCGCACGTCGGTGACGTGCACACCCATGTGCAACTCGACGCCCAGCGTCTCCAAGACCTTTGCAGCCTTGCCGCCAAGATCCGGCGCAAAGCTCTTGACCAAGCGGTCGCCGCCGTCGAAGAGAAGCACCCGTGCTTCCTCGGGGTCGATGCTGTGGAATTCGTTGGCAAGGGTTCGGGTGGCCATCTCCCGGATCTGTCCGGCCAGCTCCACTCCGGTGGGGCCGCCGCCGGCGACGACGAAGGTCAGCCAGCTCTCGCGTTCCGGTCCGGCGGGGAGGGTCTCGGCGATCTCGAAGGCGCCGAACAACCGCCGACGGATCGACAGCGCGTCGTCGAGCGTCTTCATTCCCGGTGCCCACTGCGCGTACTCGTCGTGGCCGAAGTACGACTGCTGCATTCCGGCGGCGACGACGAGGACGTCGTAGTCGACGGTGAACGTGGTCGCGTCGGGGCGGCGGGCGGTCACCCGGCGCGCGTCGGCGTCGAGATCGATCGCGTCCCCGAGCAGGGTGGTGACGTTGCGGTGGTGCGCCAACTCCTCGCGCAACGAGCGGCTGATCTGCCCGACGCTGAGCGTCCCGGTCGCGCACTGGTACAACAGCGGTTGGAACACATGGCACGCCGCGCGGTCGAGCAGCGTGACGTCGACGCCAACACCCCCGAGCCTGCGAGCACAGAAGAGGCCGCCGAAGCCGCCCCCGATGATCAATACCCGCGTACGACCGTTGCTCACGCATCGAGGTTAGCCGCACGAAATAGCCGGCACCCCGACGTGGTTCCTGGTTACGACCCAACACGCAGCCCGCGCCAACCCCGGAGGAAGACATGGAGACCTGGGACGCAATCCGTGCCCGACGCAACGTGCGGAGCTACACGCGAGACCCCATTCCCGACGGCGACCTGGACCGCATCGCGGAGGCGGGGTGGCGCGCACCGTCCGCATCGAACCGCCAGCACTGGGACTTCGTCATCGTCACGGACCGCGGTCAGCTTCAAGAACTCTCCACGGTGTGGCAAGGCGCGCGTCATATTGCGTCGGCGACGGCTGCCATCGCGTTGATCGTTCCCGAACCGCCCGACGAACGAACGAAGCTCATCGATCAGTACGACTTGGGGCAGGCGACGACGGCGATGACGATCGCCGCCACCGACCTCGGCATCGGCACCGGCCATTCCTCGGTGGGCGACCAGGAGAAGGCGCGCGCCATCCTCGGAGTCCCCGACGATCACATCGTCTCGTACCTTCTCGGTATCGGATATCCCGCTGATCGTCCGCTCAAGCCGATCCTCAAGCCCAATCGCCGCCCCTTCGCGGAGGTCGTGCGTCGAGGACGATGGTGACCGCCCCGCGGTTGAAAGTCCTCATCCCACGAGGCCTCGGACTCGAGGACATGGGCGCCCCTGCGACCATCGACGCGATCCCCTACGAGCCGGGCGCTCCGTGGCCGTCCCAGCACCTGGACGCCACCGTGGTGGTGGTCGGCTACGAAGACGCCCCAGCCGTCGGGGCCAGATTCGGGGAGTTGCCCGATCTGCGCCTCATCCAGACCCTCAACGCCGGCTACGAGCAGTGGCTGCCCCTCGTGCCCGACGGTGTGATGCTGTCCAACGGGCGCGGTGCGCACGGCGGCTCGTCAGCGGAATGGGTGGTGGCAGCGCTCCTGGCCATCTACCGGGATTTCGGCACCTTCCACGAACAACAGTCGGAAGGCGTCTGGCGGGACAAGGAGACCGAGACCCTCATCGGCAAGCGGGTCGTGGTTCTGGGTGCCGGCGACTTGGCAACCAATCTCGCAGCACGGCTCGCCCCGTTCGAGACCGACGTCGTGCTGGTAGGCCGAACGGTCAGGCCGGGAGTGCACGCGCTGGCCGACGTCGCCGGGCTTCTGCCGAACGCCGATGTGGTGGTCGCGTTGCTGCCGGAGAGCGAAGCGACCCGTCACGTGGTCGACGCCGAGTTCCTGGCCCGGCTGCCCGACGGCGCAGTGGTCGTCAACGCCGGTAGGGGCGGTTCGGTCGACACCGACGCACTGCTCGCGGAGCTGACCTCCGGGCGGCTTCGCGCCGCGCTCGACGTCACCGATCCGGAGCCGTTGCCTTCGGGCCATCCCCTGTGGTCGGCTCCCGGTCTGCTGCTCACCCCGCACGTCGCGGGGAGCACCTTCGGAGCGTGGGATCGGGCGTGGGCCGTCGCCGTCCGGCAGATCGAGGCGTACGCCGGCGGCGACACCCCACCGAATCTGGTGGCGGGTTCCGGGAGCGCCGAGTAACTCATCCCGATCAAGAACGTTGCCGCTGAAGGTCCGGTGAGCGATGATGCCGCCCATGCGCAGATTGGATCCCCCGTCGCTTCGCTCGCCCAACGTCTCCTTTCGAATGTCCATGCTGGCCGTCGTCCTTGGCCTGGTCACGGCGACCGCCTGTGCTCCTGCCGACGACAAGTCGGCGGCTCCCAAGCCCGACGAGACGTGCAGCAAGGACTCGCTGACGACCCTGGCCAAGGGTTCCATCACCTTCGGTACCGATCAGCCGGCCTACCCGCCGTGGTTCGTCGACGACGATCCCGCCAACGGCAAGGGCTTCGAATCCGCGGTCGCCTACGCCGTCGCCGGGAAGCTGGGCTACGCCAAGGAGGACGTGAAGTGGGTGCGGGTGCCGTTCAACGCGGCCATCGCACCGGGCCCAAAGACGTTCGACGCCAACCTCAATGAGTTCTCCATCACCGATGAACGCAAGCAGGCCGTCGACTTCTCCTCGCCCTACTTCAACGTCACGCAGGCGGTCGTTTCGATCAAGTCGTCGCCTGCGGCGCAGGTGAAGGACCTGGCCGGACTCAAGGGCCTCAAGCTGGGCGCCCAAGTCGGCTCGACCAGCTACACGGCCGCCCAGGCGGTCGACCCCGGCGTCGCGGTGTTCAACAACAACGACGACGCCAAGGCCGCGCTGACGAACGG
This sequence comes from Mycobacterium sp., assembly GCA_025963195.1. Classification (GTDB taxonomy): domain Bacteria; phylum Actinomycetota; class Actinomycetes; order Mycobacteriales; family Mycobacteriaceae; genus Mycobacterium. Next base: position 6,545 of record JAOPVF010000248.1, read on the forward strand.
TCAGATCGATGCGCTGGTACTGGATCTGCCGACGGCGTTCGCGGTGCAAGCCGAACTGACCGATGGGGTCATCGTCGGCCAGCTGCCCGCAGGCACCGAGAAGGCCGAACAGTTCGGCATCGTGCTGGACAAGGGCAGCCCGCTCACGGCGTGCGTGTCCAAGGCCGTCGACGATCTCGGCAATGACGGCGAGTTGTTCAAACTGCAGAAGGTGTGGCTCACCGGCGCCGGTAACGCGCCCGTCCTTTCGTGACTACGGGCACGATCGACAGGGTCGCCTACCGGCGGTCCCGGGCCCGGCGGTCGACGCTGACCGCGCTCTTGTCGACGGTGGTGTTCGCCGCGGTGCTGCTGTTCGTGGTGACGTCGTCACCGGGCTGGTCGCGGGTCCAGGATTCGTTCTTCAACTTGCGGATCGGCTGGGAAAGCCTGCCCGCACTGCTCGACGGGCTGTGGCTGAACATCCGGGTGCTCGTCGTCTGCGAACTGCTGGTCCTGATCTTCGGGCTCGGCATTGCCGCAGTGCGCTCGCTGCGCGGCCCGGTGTGGTTTCCGGTGCGGGCCTTGGCAATCGGATATGTCGATCTGTTCCGTGGCCTGCCTCTGCTG
>JAOPVF010000253.1 GCA_025963195.1 Mycobacterium sp.
GCACGACGGTCGAGCAGCATCACACCCACGAGCTGGAGTTGTTCGGCGACGGCGAATGGCGACTGGGCCGGGTGGAGGGCCACTCCGTCCCCGTGTGACGCTTCTAGGGGCGAGCGAAGCGACGGGGGTATGTCTCTAGGGGCGAGCGAACCGACGGGGTATGTCACTGCCCGGTCGCGTCGGGTGGGTCGCGGTAGCTTCCCGGCATGGAGCTGTTCACCCCGTCGTTGGACTGGGGCGCCGAGATCGTCGATTCGCTGATCTGGCTGGCCAAGGCATGGGTGATCAGCGCAATCTGCACGCTGGTGGTGCTGACGCTGATCGCACGATTCACCACCTGGGGTAGGCAGTTCTGGCACATCACCGGTGACTACTTCAAGGGGCGCCAGAGCATTTCGGCGTGGGCCTTCGTTGCGGTGCTGCTGCTGTCGGTGATGATCGACGTGCGCCTGTCCGTCTTGTTCAGCTATCAGAACAACGATCAGTTCTCCGCACTGCAGGCCGCGGTCAGCGACGAGGGTGTGGCGAAGGACTCGGCGATCCACGGCTTCTGGGTCGCCGTGTTGATCTACCTCGCGCTGGCCGCCGGCGACATCGTCCGCACGCTGCTGGATCTGTACCTGATGCAGCGGTTCATCATCCGGTGGCGGGTCTGGCTCACCCACCGGGTCACCGGCGACTGGCTGGACGGTGATGCCTACTACCGGGGTCGGTTCCTGGCCGGCGACGATCTGATCGACAACCCGGACCAACGCATTCAGCAGGACATCGACATCTTCACCACCGGTACCGGTCCCGAGACCAATACGCCGACGGTCGGAACGTCCCAGACCCTCCTGTTCGGTGCGCTCACGTCGATCGTCTCGGTGGTTTCGTTCACGCCGATTCTTTGGAGTCTGGCCGGCCCGCTGACGATCTTCGGGCTGACGGTGCCGAAGGCACTGTTCTGGCTGGCGCTGGTCTACGTGTTCTTCACGACGGTCGTCGCGTTCTGGATCGGCCGCCCGCTGATCCGGCTGTCCTTCCGCAACGAGCTGACCAACGCCGCGTTCCGCTACGCGTTGGTGCGGCTGCGCGATGCGGGCGAGGCCGTCGGGTTCTATCGCGGCGAACGTGCCGAACGCGGCCGGCTGATGACGAGATTCGCGGCGATCATCACCAACTACCGAGCCTTCGTACGACGGGGTGTGTTGTTCCAGGGCTGGAACAGGTCGGTGCACCAGATCGTCAGTCCGCTGCCGACGGTCGTGCAGATCCCCAGGGTGTTCGCCGGCGAGATTCAGCTCGGCGACATGACCCAGTCATCGAGTGCGTTCCTCTCGGTGCACGATTCGCTGTCGTTCTTCCGCGCCGTCTACGACTCGTTCGCCGGATATCGCGCCGCCATCATCCGCCTGGACGGCTTGCTCACCGCCAACGAAAGAGCGAGGGCGCTACCGTCTTTGACCGCCCTTCCGAGCGCCGACGGGTCGGTCGAGCTCGACGACGTCGAGGTCCGCACTCCTGAAGGGGTGCGGCTGGTCGATCCGCTCGACGTGCGCCTGATGCCCGGTGATTCGCTGGTGATCACCGGCGAGTCCGGCACCGGCAAGACCACGCTGCTGCGAAGCCTTGCGCAACTGTGGCCGTTCACGTCGGGCACGTTGCACAGCCCCGACGGCGCCACCCTGTTCCTGTCCCAGATGCCGTACGTGCCGTTGGGTGACCTGCGTTCGGTCGTCTCGTATCCCAGTGAGGCAGGCGATTTCGGCGACGCGGCCGTTCAGGCGGCGCTCGACACCGTGGCGCTCGGCCACCTCGGGAGCCGCCTCGACGAGGTCGCGGACTGGGCCAAGTGCTCTCCCCCGGCGAACAGCAACGCATCGCGTTCGCCAGGGTGCTGTTGATCGAGCCCGCTGGGGTGTTCCTCGACGAGTCGACGTCGGCGCTCGACGAGGGCCAGGAATTCGCCTTGTACCGGTCGCTGCGTAATCGGCTGCCGGACTGCATCGTGGTCAGCGTCAGCCACCGCGCCACGGCGGAGCAACATCACCGTCGGCGCCTCGAACTCCTTGGCGGCGGCGGCTGGCGGCTTGGCCCGGTGGCCGAGACACCGCTGCCCATCTAGGTTTTCGAGCTAGCGGCGTGCGCACCAGCGCGACGCCCGAAGAACGAGCCCTCTCCCAGCTGGGTCCCGCTGGCGTAACCCTTTCCGTCCTGAGCGATGTTGGACGCGCAGGCGCCGGCCGCATACAGACCGGGAATCACCGAATCGTCCGCGCGACGGACTTCGCCGTCGACCGTGGTGGACAGCCCACCGACGGTGAAGCCCGAATACATCGCGTGTCCAAGCGAGAGGTCGAACGCCGCCCACGGCCCGGTGTCTTGTGGGGCAAGGAATTCCGGCTGCTTGTGGAAGTCCGGATCCTCGCCGCGCGCAGCGTGCTCGTTGTAGCGGTCGAGCGTGGCCACCAGGTTGCCCTGCGGAATGCCGAGCGCGGACTCCATCTCGTCGACGGTCTCCCAACCGTCGATGAACTTGATCAGCGGGAACATCGGTCGTTCCATGTGCGATTCGTCGACGATCAGGTACGCCGCGCTGTCGGGTTGATCCATCACGAAACCCGATGTGCGGGAATGGTAGGAGTCCTCCGTGACGAAGCGTTGCCCGAGTTTGTTGACGATGATGCCGGTGAGCAGGATCGAGGGCGGGTATACCGGGGCGGTGATGAAGATCTGGTCCATGTGCTTGGTCGCCCCGCCCGCGGATTCGCCGAGCCGGATGCCGAGCCCGTCGTCGTAGCTGTTGCCGAGCACGAACGGCTTCTCGGCCAGCTTCGGGGTGAGCTCGGCGACCATCTCGGGATTCATCACGAAGCCGCCGGCCGCGATCACGACGGCCTTCGCGCGGATCGCACCGGAGCCGTTGAAGTGCTTCCAGCCGACGCCGACGACGGCGTCGTCCTCGACGATCAGCGCGGAGGCGCCCGTCTCGTAGCGGATCTGTACGCCGAGATCGGCGGCGCGCTTGACCAGCAGGTCGACCACCATGCCCGCTCCGCCGGTGTCGCCGGGGACGGGCACCTTGTGACCGCGCGGTGCGGGCGTGGCTTCGTCCTTGTACGGCCACACCTTCTCGTTGCCGGTGAACATCAGGCCCTCGGTGTTGGGCTGAATCACCGCCTTCTCGGGGTAGTAGCTGCGCTCGAACTGAAAGCCCAAGTCCTCCAACCAGTTGAAGTGCTCGACGCTGCCGTCGGCGTAGGCGCGGATCTTGTCGAGCTCGGGCTCGCGGGACACCGCGACGAGGTACTTGTACATCTCGTCGGCGCTGTCCTCGTGGCCGGTGGCCTGCTGGACGGCGGTTCCCCCACCGAGGTAGAAGTGCCCGCCCGCCATCGACGTCGTACCGCCTGCCGCGGCAGCGCGTTCGAGGACCAACACCCGAGCACCCGCGGCGGCAGCGCTGACCGCGGCGCACCCGCCCGCGATGCCGAATCCGACCACCACGACGTCCACGTCGTCGGACCAGTCCGCCACGTCCGCGGCGGCGATGGTTTCCGGAAGCTGGGTCGTCACTGTTGCTCCTGTTTCACATAGTCGAAGAAGGCTTGGATCTCGGGTGGGACATAGGCGATTTCGAGATAGGGCACGCCGGCGTGCGGCGCGGACACGTACGCGAACTGCATGCCGCCGGGCATGGTGCCGCGGGTCAGCACGGGTGCGCCGTTGCGTTCGGCGTCCTCGCACATGGCGTCGAACGCGTCGGGGCCGGAAGCGGTCACGCAGACGTGGTGCAACCCCGAACCCGATTGGTCGAGGAACTCCGAGTAGAGGCTGGTGCCCGAAACGGGCTGGATGAGCTCGAGTTGGGTGTCGCCGGCATAGGACAGCGAGATGTGCGCGACGAAGTCGGCGGGCTCACCGCGATGGGTGCACGAGTCTGGGGCGAAGTGGACGTCCGGCATCCTGATCCACTTCTTGGCGCCGAGAAGCGAGGTGAGGGCGGCCTCGGTGGCATCGAGGTCGCACGTCACCCATGCAATCTG
>JAOPVF010000295.1 GCA_025963195.1 Mycobacterium sp.
CGCCGACCAGTCGGTGAAGCGGCACCCGATGGACACCACGACGTCGGCGTTGGCGGCCAGGTAGTTGCCGTGGATGGTGCCGGTCTGGCCGACACTGCCCACGAATAGGTCGTGATCTTCTGGGAAGGCGCTCTTGCCATTCCACGTGGTGACGACGGGAATGGACAGCCCCTCGGCCAGCGCACGCACTTCGTCGGTGGCGTTGGCGCTGATGGCGCCACCACCGACGACGATGACCGGACGTTTGGCGGTGCCCAGCAGTGCAACGGCCCGAGCGATCGCCTCGGGGTCGGGATACTGCAACCCGATCGGCAGCCTGCGGGCCAGGTCGTGAAAGTTGACCTCGGCGGTCTCAGCGTGCAGATCCCATGGCACCTCCACGTGCGCCGGACCGCGGCGGCCCGTCAGCATCGCGCTGAACGCACGGTGCATGATGAACGGAAGGTCCTCGATGCTGTTGGCCACCCAGCTGCGCTTGGACACGGCCTCGGCGATCTGCGGAAAGCCGTTGTCCTTCTGGCGTTCCAGCTCTTGGAGGACGCCGCGGCCGCGCATGTGCCGCGGTGGTCCGCCGGTGATCACCAGCACGCTGGTCGAGTCGCTGTACGCGGTGGCAAGGCCCAGCACGGTGTTCGATGCGCCCGCGCCGATCGACGTGACCGCAGCCATCGGCTTGCCGGACACCCGGTAGTAGCCGTCGGCCAGGTGAACCGCACTCTGCTCGTGGTAGGTCTGGATGAACGGGATCTTCGACTCGTCCTCGTTGAAGGCGTCCATCAAACCCCAGATGCCGTGCCCGGGAATGCCTGCCACGTACGGAATCCCGTACTCCTTGAGGATGCGGGCGATGACCTGCCCGCCGTTGAGCCTAGGCATGAAATGTCCTTCCGGTCGTGACCATCCCACTCAGTGTGACCCGACGGATGACGCGTGGTTAGACCCAAGTTGTGCAGGCGGACAGAAACGACCTGCACACACTGCGCCTCCTTCCCGGAGAGCCGCACCTCTAGGTTCGGAAGTGTCGTCGTGTCATGTGTCGACACGAAACCCTCAGCCCAGGGGAGCGCTTCCTATGTCCACAACAGTTGCGGCGTTGCAGTCGCAAGTCGTCACCGACCCGCCGGAGCTCCTGGTGGCCGACGTCGCCATCATCGGTTCCGGTATGGGCGGGGGCAGCCTCGCGTACGCGTTGCGCGACAGTGACGTCGACGTCCTCATCATCGAGCAAGGCGACTTCCTTCCCGTGGAGCGGGAGAACTGGTCCTTCGACGCCGTGCATACCCGCGGGCGCTACAAGAACTCCGCCACGTGGCACGACACCCTGGCAGGCAAGAACTTCGTGCCAGGCAACTACCACTACGTCGGTGGCAGCACGAAGCTCTACGGGGCCACGCTGCCGCGCTTCCGCGAATGCGACTTCGGTGAGATCGAGCATGTCGACGGTGTGTCGCCTGCGTGGCCGATCGAGTACGCCGACCTCGAACCGTTCTACGGTCAGGCCGAGCAGATGTTCTGGGTGCACGGCAACAAGCGCGAGGATCCGACCGACCCGTGGCGCTCCACTGACTACCCCTTTCCCGGCATACGACACGAGGGGGCGACCGCCCGCCTGGTGGAGAGTGCGAGAAGGCAAGGCCTGCACCCGTTTGCGGCGCCGCAGGCTCTCGACCGCCGACCCGGCGGCGGATGCGTGCTGTGCTACACCTGCGACTCGTTTGCCTGCATGGTCGACGCCAAGGGTGACGCCGACGTGGCCGCGGTGCGGCCCGCACTGAGCGCACCGTCGAAGAACGTGCGGCTGTTGACCAACGCCGAAGTCACCCGGTTGGACACCGACCCAACGGGTCGCCGCGTGACGTCCGCTCGGATTCGCCACCACGACCGCAGAATCCAGGTGCGCGCGAAGCGATTCGTCGTGGCGTGCGGCGCGGTCAACACCGCGGCGCTGCTGCTGCGGTCGGCCTCCGACGCCCATCCCCGCGGCCTGGCCAACTCATCCGATCAGGTGGGGCGCAACTACATGGCGCACCTGACCACCTTCGTCCTGGCCATCGATCCGCGGCACCAAAACCAAGCGGTCTACCAGAAGACGTTCGGCATCAACGATTGGTACACCGCGGGCCCAGGCACCGAGTACCCGCTGGGGAACGTCCAGGGGTTGGGCAAACTCCGTGGGCCGCAGGCAAAGATGGGCAAGCCGTGGGTTCCGATGCCCATCCTCGACGCGGTCACCGAGTACACGCTCGACCTGTTCGTCCAGTCCGAGGACCTGCCGCTCGCGGAGAACCGCGTGCACCTCAACTCCTCGGGCCAGATCTGCCTGACCCGCCGCCAAACCAATCTCTCCGCCCACCGCGAGCTCATCAAGCGAATGAAGAAGGTCGTGCGCAAGGCCGGCTTCCCATTCGTGTTGACCCGCAGTCTCGGCGTGGAAGCCACCTCCCATCAGTGCGGAACGGCCCGGATGGGTGATGATCCGGCCACCAGCGTGGTCGACGCGAACCTGCGGGCACACGATCTGGACAACCTGTGGATCGCCGACAGTTCGCCGTTCCCGTCGTCTGCAGCCGTCAACCCCGCGATCACCGTCTCGGCATTGGCGCTGCGGCTGGGCCAATCCGGTGCACTGACCGCTTAGGAGATGCATCCGTGACGTCAACCGTTGGTACGGGAACCGTTGAGACCGACCAGACTCTGGCGCCGCTGTTCGAACCGATCACGGTGGGCAGCGTGCAGATCCGCAACCGCGTCGTCATGACCGGTCACGGCACCGGCATGGCCAAGGACTACCTGCCCACCGATCAGCACGTCGCCTATTACCGGGAGCGTGCAATGGGCGGTGTCGGGCTGATCGGCATGGCGTTCCCGCAGATCCATCCCACCTCGCAGGACGTGCCAGGGGAGCCGCGGGCGTGGCTGCCCGAGATCGTGCCCGGCCTGCGCAAGATCAGCGACGCCGTCCACGAACACGGTGCCCGCATCGTGATGCAACTGGGACACGGTGGGCGGCAGGGCCATTCGACGTTCACCGAGCGCGCGCTGTGGGCTCCTTCGAACACGCCGTGCCCGTTCAACCTGGAAATGCCCAAGCAGATGGAGATCGAGGACATCGACGAAATCGTCGAAGGACATGCGATCGGCGCGCGGCACGCCAAGCAGGGCGGGATGGATGGCGTGGAGATTCACTCCGGCTATGGGGGCTATCTTCTCGCTTCGTTCCTGTCGCCGTTCTCCAATCACCGAACGGACGACTACGGGGGCAGCCTGGAGAACCGGATGCGCATCGTTTTTCGCGTGATCGACGCGGTGCGTGACGAGGTCGGCACCGACTTCGTGGTTGGTATGAATTTGCAGGGTCACGACTTCAGCCCGGGTGGCCTTGAGGTCAGCGACGCCCAGCAGATCGCGGTGGCCTGCACGGCGACGGGCAAGGTCGACTACATCTGCGTCAAGGCCGCCACCTACAACGAGGCCCACCAGAACGTGCCGGACATGCAGCACCCGAAGCGGATTTGGGAAGGTCTCGCGGCGGCGGTGAAGTCTGTCGTCGACGTGCCGGTGATCGCCGTCGGCCGGATCAACGAACCGCTGGACGCGGCGGAGATCCTGAGCCTTGGCCATGCGGACATGGTGGCGATGACCCGCCAGCAGATCGCCGACCCCGAGACGGTCAACAAGATGAAGGATGGCCGGCTCGACGAGATCCGTCGCTGCATCGGGTGCAACCAGGGCTGCATCGACCGGCTCTTCGCCATCACGCACTCGTCGTGTGTGCACAATCCGGCCGCAGGGTACGAGGGGGAACTCGGCATTGGCACCTTGATTGAGGCGACGGTCCGGCGGCGGGTCCTGGTCATCGGCGCGGGCCCGGCCGGGATGAAGGCCGCCGAGACCGCCGCCAGGCAGGGGCACGAGGTCATCCTCTTCGAGCGGCGGTCGCACACCGGGGGTCAGCTGCGAATCGCCTCGAAGATCAAGGGGCGAGAAGAGATCGCCGGTGTCGTCGACCACCTCGACGTCATGATCGAGAAGTACGGCGTCGACCTTAGACTGGGCCGGTCGCCGAGCGCCGAGGACGTCACCGCGTTGAGTCCGGACCACGTCATCGTCGCGACGGGATCCGCCCCGGCACCCGACATCGTCGGGAATCTGGCAAAGGGGATCACGTTCACGCCCGGGCTGGATCAGCCGCACGTGCTGTCGGTCTGGGACGTCCTTGAAGAGAACGTGCCCGTCGGCAAGCGCGTGGTGATCGTCGACGACGGCGAGGGCGGTTGGAAGGGCATCGGCCTCGCTCTGCAACTGCAGGGCGACCTGCACCACGTCGACTTCGTGACACCCCTTCCCTACGTGGGCGCGAAGCTGGGACCCTTCAGTGCCAGTCTCGCCGTCCCGCGCATTCACCAGTCCGGCATGGGAACCCATCCATTCACCACGATGACGGCAGTCGACGGCTCCACCGTGCACGTCACCGAACAGGGTCGTCCGGCCACCATCGTCGACGTCGATACGGTGATCCTGGCGGGATGGCACCGCCCCGTCACCGACTTGTACTTCACCCTCAAAGACGCCCTCAAGGGTCAGGCGGTTGCGGTCGAACGGGTGGGTGACGCGATCGCCAGCCGAACCATGATGGAAGCCGTCCACGAAGGCGAACGCGCCGCCCGACGGATTCCCGCGACGGCATAGGCGCGAAGATGTGCACCAGTTTGTGCGTGTGTTGCACATGATGAGTCTGTCGGCATGGATGGCGGCCGCCAAGACTGGAATCACGTCGGCACGGTGAACACCGGCGACGTTCGATACCCCGCAGTGCAGCGCAAGGAGATACGAATAGTGTCGGACACACTCAAGGCGCCGACCGCCGAAGTCGGTACGCCCCACAAGAGCGACCCGCGGGTCGTCGCAACAGTCACCCAGGTTCTCGACGACATTCGCGCCAACGGTGACGACGCGGTACGCAGGTACTCCGAGCAGTTCGACCGATGGGCGCCAGCGTCATTCCGGCTCGACGAGGCGGAGGTGGCCTCGATCGTGTCCGATCTGCCGACCACCGTCATCGATGACCTGAAGTTCGTTCAGGCGCAGGTGCGCAATTTCGCTCAGGCTCAACGCGACTCGATGCTCGACGTCGAAATCGAGACCCTTCCCGGCGTGCGGTTGGGCCACAGGCACGTGCCCGTCTCCGCCTCGGGCGCCTACGTACCTGGCGGACGTTATCCCCTCACGGCCTCGGCCCACATGACGGTCGTCACCGCGAAGGTCGCCGGTGTCGAGAGGGTGGCGGCCACCACGCCGCCCAACAACGGCATCGCGCCGCCGATCAGCGTCGCCGCCATGCACCTGGCGGGCGCCGACGAAATCTACGTGCTTGGCGGCGTGCAGGCAATCGGCGCGCTGGCACTGGGCACCGACACGATCGCGCCCGTGAACCTGCTCACCGGACCGGGCAACGCCTACGTCGCAGAAGCCAAGCGGCAGCTGTTCGGCGAGGTCGGCATCGACCTGTTCGCCGGTCCCACCGAGGTCGTCATCGTCGCCGATGAGACGGCCGACCCCTTCATCGTCGCGGCGGATCTGCTGAGCCAGGCCGAGCACGGGCCTGATTCACCGTGCGTGCTGATCACCACCTCCGAGCGGATCGGCCGCGAAACCATCGCCGAGGTGTCGCGGCAGCTGAGCAACCTGCCAACGGCCAGCGTCGCGTCGGTCTCTTGGGACCAGCACGGCGAGGTCCACGTGGTCGAGGACATCGCAACGGCGTTCGCCCTTGCCGATCGCTACGCAGGCGAACACGTCCAGATCCTCACCGCAGAGCCGCGACGCGCCCTGACCGGCATGCGTGATTACGGCGCATTGTTCCTCGGTGAGAAGACGTGCGTGTCCTACGGAGACAAGGCGATCGGCACGAACCACGTGTTGCCCACGCTGGGTGCGGCTCGCTACACGGGGGGACTGTGGGTCGGCAAGTATCTGAAGACCGTCACGTATCAGGAGATCGACGACGCGGAGTCCAGCGCCGAGCTGGGCCGCATCTGCGGCCGCGCGGCCCGGCTGGAGAACTTCGAGGGCCATGCCCGGTCCGCCGACGTGCGCGCCGCAAAGTACGGCGGTGACGCCCTCCCATGGTCCGACCACGACTTCGGCGCCTCACAGAGGGCTACCGTCTCCTGAAGGAGGACCACCACCCGTGACCACAACGCCTCGACCGCGAGTGCCGACCATGCGCGCCGTCGACCACGTGGCCTTCACCGTGCCTGACCTCGACGAGGCGGTGCGCTTCTTCGTAGACCACTTCGGTGCCGAAGTGGCATTCATCGACGGACCGTTCGTCGACGACGAGTCCGACGGCATGCGCAGGCGCCTGAACGTCGACCCGCGAGCATGCTGCAAGCTCGCCATGATCCGGCTCGGCCAGCACCACAACGTGGAACTGTTCGAATACGTTGCCCCGCAACAGCGACCGATTCCGCCACGCAACAGCGATGTGGGTGGACACCACCTGGCGTTCTACGTCGACGACATCGACGCCGGTTACGACTACATCCGTGCCATCCCCGGTGTCACGGTGCAGGAAGGCCCCAATGGAGTCAGCCCGGAGGCACCCGTCGCCGGACAGCGATGGTTCTACTTCCAAACCCCGTGGGGAATGCAGATGGAGCTGACCACCTGCGCAACCGGCGGCTTCTACGACGGATTGCCCGGCGCCACCGTGGCACCACCGACCCAGACATGGCGGTGAGCATGTCCGATGCGACCCGCCGCGAACGTGACTCTCTCGGCGAGTACCCGGTGCCGGAGGCCGCGTACTTCGGAATCCACACGGCGCGTGCACTGGAGAACTTCCCCATCTCGGGCATTGCGCTTTCGACGTATCCCGAATTCGTCGCCGCGCTCGCCGCGGTCAAACAGGCCGCGGCAATGGCCAATCACGAACTCGGACTGCTTGATCGAGGACGGGCCGACGCGATCGTCGCCGCGTGCGCCGAAATCCGTTCCGGCGCACTGCTCGACCAGTTCGTGGTCGACGTCATCCAGGGTGGAGCGGGCACCTCGACGAACATGAACGCCAACGAGGTCATCGCCAACCGGGCGTTGGAGATCCTCGGCGCCGCGCGCGGTGCGTACGACCGGTTGCATCCCCTCGAACAGGTCAACCTCAGTCAAAGCACCAACGACGTCTATCCCACGGCCATCAAGGTGGCGCTGCAAGTCCACATCGCCGGACTGCACGCGACGCTACTGGACGTCGCAGCGGCGTTCGGTCGCAAGGCGACGGAATTCAGCTCCGTCATGAAGATGGGTCGCACCCAACTGCAGGATGCCGTGCCGATGACCCTCGGTCAG
>JAOPVF010000309.1 GCA_025963195.1 Mycobacterium sp.
CGGGCGGCTTGAACGTCGGCAGGGCGCTCGCAGGAGCCGACGAGCCCGTCCGGCCCGGATAGTCCGGGTTGGGCCTGAACGGGACGCCGAGCCAGTTGGTCATCTGTATCGCGAAGGCGGCGAACACGATGGTGGCCACCACCACGAGGATGGTCAGGATGGTCAGCACGTAGCTGATGATCAGCCCGGCGATCGCCAGCCCCCGCCCCTGTTCACCGGTGCGCTTGATCTGCGACATCGAGACGTGTCCGAACACGATGCCGAGGGGTGCGAAGAGGAACGCGCAGACCAACGACGCGATGGCCATGCCGTTGGTGGGCCGCGGCTGCGGGTAGCCGTAGAAGCCACCACCAGGGCCGTACGGCGGAGGTGGCGCCGGCGGCGGGTACGGCGCGGGTGGGATGGTCACGGCCGACCGAGTGTCAGTCCAGCGCGATCGACTTGATCTGCACCGGCAGCTTCGGCTTGCCGTCTCCGCCACCGCCGTCGACCCCGCCGGCGGCGATCTTGTCCAGTGTGGCAAGGCCGGTCTGATCGATGGTGCCGAACACCGTGTAGTTCGGCGGCAACTGCGAGTCCTGGTAGACGAGGAAGAACTGGCTGCCGTTGGTGCCAGGTCCCGCGTTCGCCATGGCCAGCGTGCCGCGCGGGTACAGCACCGGCTGCTGCAGCGCCGGGTTGTCCGGCTGGTACTGCGTGGTCGGGTACTCATTGGCGAACTGGTAGCCGGGTCCGCCGGTGCCCTGACCGGTGGGGTCGCCGCACTGCAGGACCGCGAGCCCGCCCGTGGTCAGGCGATGGCACGGGGTGTCGTTGAAGTAGCCCTGCTGCGCCAGGCTGGCGAAGCTGTTGACCGTGCACGGCGCCTTGGCATTGTCCAGCTGCAGGCCGATGTTGCCTTGGTTGGTGCTCATGCTCGCGCTGATCTGGCCGGGATCGGTAGGCACCTTGCCGGTGCGCGGCGGGTTGACCTTCTTGCTCGCGGCCTCGGCGGCCGGGTACTGGCAGTTCGCGCCGAGATCGGCGGGCGCAACGAAGGGCGGGAGCTTCCCGTCGGCCGGGGGTGTGGGCAGCGCCGAGGTCGGGGACGTCGCGGTGTCCGCCGACGCGGTGTTGCTCTTGGAGTCCTTGTTGGTGACGATGACGGTGGCCACGACGGCGCCGATGAGCAGGATCGCGCCGACCGCAGAGCCGATGATCGTCAAGAGACGTCGTCTGCGTGCCTGGGCTGCCCTCCGCTCGAGCTGCCGCTCGAGTTTGCGCTTGGCCGTTGCCCGCCGCTGTTCGTTGGTCGGCACCGCCGCAGTCCTCCTCTGTGTTCGAACCAGTCGCCGGGTCGGCGACCACGCTCATAAGTCGGCACCGAGTGTGCCAGGCAATGCTGAGCGTAGGTGCCGCGACCCACGCGAATGCGAGGTGGGAAACTGGGCGACGTGTTGCTCACGGGGTTTCCTGCAGGGATGTTGCAGTGCAACTGCTACGTCCTCGCGCCTCGCGCCGGGGCCGACGCCATCGTCGTCGATCCGGGGCAGCGGGCCTTCGGTCCGCTGCGTCGCATCCTCGACGAGAACCGGTTGACCCCGGCCGCAGTGCTGCTCACCCACGGCCACATCGATCACATGTGGTCGGCGCAGAAGGTGGCCGATGCGTACGGCTGCCCGGTGTACGTCCATCCCGAGGACCGGCCCATGCTGGTCGACCCGATCAAGGGGTTCGGTCCTCGGCTGGCGCAGGTCGCCTTCGGCGCCTTGTTCCGAGAGCCCCGCCAGGTCGTCGAGCTGGACCGCGACGGGGACAAGATCGAGCTGGGCGGCATCACGGTGACCGTCGACCACACCCCGGGACACACCAAGGGGTCGGTCGTCTTCCGTGTGACCGACGGCCCTGCCGGCATGGCGTTCAGCGGCGACACCTTGTTCAAGCAATCCATCGGCCGCACCGACCTGCTAGGGGGCAGTGGCCGTGAACTGCTCACCTCGATCGTGACAAAACTGTTGGTACTCGACGACGACACCGTGGTACTACCTGGACACGGTCCGAAGACCACCATCGGCGCCGAGCGTCGTTCCAACCCATTCCTCGAAGGTTTGTCGTAAGTGACTGAGTTTCAAGCGCCCAAGGGCGTACCCGATTACCTCCCGCCGGAGTCCGCGCAGTTCGTCGCGGTCCGCCACGGTCTGCTGGAGGCGGCGCGCGTGGCCGGCTACGGCTACATCGAACTGCCCATCTTCGAGGACACGGCGTTGTTCGCACGAGGCGTCGGCGAGTCCACCGACGTCGTCAGCAAGGAGATGTACACGTTCGCCGACCGCGGCGAGCGGTCCGTCACGCTGCGGCCGGAGGGCACCGCAGGGGTGATGCGCGCGGTCATCGAACACGGCATCGACCGCGGGCCGCTGCCCGCCAAGCTGGCCTACTCCGGCCCGTTCTTCCGCTACGAGCGCCCGCAGGCGGGCCGCTACCGGCAGCTACAACAGGTCGGCATCGAGGCCATCGGGATCGACGACCCGGCGCTCGACGCCGAGGTCATCGCCGTCGCCGACGCCGGGTTCCGGTCGCTCGGGCTCGATGGCTTCCGGCTCGAGATCACCTCGCTCGGTGACGATACGTGCCGGCCGCAGTACCGAGAACAGTTGCAGGAGTTCCTGTTCAAGCTCGACCTGGACGACGAGACCCGCAGGCGCGCCGAGATCAACCCGCTGCGGGTGCTCGACGACAAGCGGCCCCACGTGCGCGAGATGACGGCCGACGCGCCGTTGATGCTCGATCACCTGTCCGACGTCGCCAAGCAGCACTTCGACACCGTGCTGGCGCACCTCGACCTACTCGGCGTGCCGTACGTGATCAACCCGCGCATGGTTCGCGGGCTGGACTACTACACGAAGACGACGTTCGAGTTCGTGCACGACGGACTTGGTGCCCAGTCGGGGATCGGCGGTGGCGGCCGGTACGACGGGCTGATGCGTCAGCTCGGCGGAAAGGACCTGTCCGGCATCGGGTTCGGGCTCGGCGTCGACCGTACGATGCTGGCGCTGAAGGCCGAGGGCAAGACGGTCGGAGCGACCAGCGCGGTCGACGTGTTCGCGGTGCCGCTCGGCGATGCCGCGAAGCTGGAGCTGGTCAAGGTGATCGCGGCGCTCCGTGCCAAGGGCGTGCGAGCGGACCTGGCCTACGGCGACCGTGGACTCAAGGGCGCCATGCGTGCCGCCGACCGGTCTGGCGCATCGGTGGCGCTGGTCGCCGGTGACCGTGACATCGAAGCGGGCACCGTCGGAGTCAAGGATCTGTCGACGGGTGAGCAGGTCGACGTGGCAGCGGACGCCGTGGTCGCCGAGGTGCTGTCCCGCCTGGCCTAAATCCCCTCCCCGCGAGCGCGCGTGTCTGCTGCGGATCTCCGGAGCGCAACCGCGCTTCGAACTCAGTGAATGATCCGTGAGCCGCCACAGCGTTAGCCGAACCGAGTTGGCACCGACGAACTCAGGCTCTCCGCCAAGTGACATTCGACCTGGCGGCGTCATCATTTGTTGACGCCACAACGGCATTGTCCGGCAACTGCTGGTGGATGCCCGCGCAATCTGTCGCACCGCAGAAGTAACGTCGGTGGTGCTGTTGCATGCACCTACCGCATCCACTGGGGTTCAACCGATATGGCCGAACCGATCGTCGAGCGCCCACCCCGTCGAGCGATCACCGTGATCGCTTCGCAAAATGCGTGGACGTGCGAATCGTGCGGCGACGCGGGCGACTTCCTACTCAAGGGCAAGGCGGGTGAAGTGTGTCTGGACTGTGCCGACCTCGGCCACCTCGAGTTTCTCCCCTCCGGCGACGCCGCGCTCACCCGGCGCGCCAGGAAGGCGAGCCGACTGTCTGCCGTCGTGGTGTGCTGGAACACCCGACGTAGTCCCAAGCAGACCCTGCGAGCCGATCAGGACGTGCGCTTCCGCGACGAGTTCGCCGCCGCGATCCTTGAACAATTCCCCGGGTGTCCGGTCGACCGCGCGGAGGCAATCGCTCTTCGCGCCGCGGCGCGCGGTAGCGACCTTCTCATGTCGGGTGTTGACCGCGAATCGGCTCGAGCGCAAGTGAGCAAGCGCGTCGAGGACGTCGTGGACGAGTGGCGCGAGGGTGTTGTGATGCTCGACGGATAGCAGCTGCCGGTGGCGTCTACCGCGGGCCGCAAAACACCGTCGCGGTCAGCACGTCCTCCAGGTTTCCGAGGCCGCCGTTGAACGGATTGCCGCGCTTGAGGGTCAACGCCCCGCCGGGCGTCACCGCAACCAGCATCGGGGAACTCGAGGTGAGCTGCGTCCGGCGCTCGAACCGGACGTGCTCCAGGGGAGCCACCACGACGCCATCGGCATCGACGAATACCCGGTGGGCGCGGTCGAAGATCGCCACCGGCCGGTAGCCGCTGAGCGGTTTCGTCTTCGCGTTGCGGACGCGGCTGATCATGCCGAACGCCGCGCCGGCGAACGCGATGCCGACCAGCAGGAAGATCGAGGCGACCCACCAGGGCACGGCAGCACCGTCGGTCGCCGACAGCGCCAGCGTCACCGCGCCGAACCCGCCGGGCACCAGTGCCAAGATCCCCAGCACGAATGCGACGATCGCCAACGGCCCGGTGCCGCGGTCCATGACCACGATCAATGGCCCGTGCTCGGCCACGGCCAGCCCGCCGACCTCGGCGAGGATGCGCGGCTCGGCGGGAGCAGTCATGCCCGGAGTGTGCCATGACCGAGGGGCCTGGCAACATCGGCGGACGTGCGGGTCCTGGTGCAGCGTGTGTCGTCGGCGCGGGTGGTGGTCGACGGCGACGTGGTCGGTGAGATCAGGCCCGTCGGGCAGGGTCTGTTGGCGTTCGTCGGCGTCACGCACTCCGACGATGGGGACGTCGCCAGACGGATGGCCGACAAGCTCTGGCGGCTGCGGATTCTGGACGGCGAGGCCAGCGCCGCCGACGTCAGTGCACCCATTCTGGTGGTCAGCCAGTTCACCCTCTATGCAAACACCACCAAGGGCCGCAGGCCGACGTGGAACGCCGCCGCGCCAGGATCGGTCGCCGAACCCCTGGTCTACGAGTTCGCCGCGGAGCTCGGACGGCTCGGGGCTCGGGTGCAGACGGGCGTGTTCGGTGCGGACATGGCCGTTGAACTCGTCAACGACGGGCCGGTGGCGGTGCTGCTGGAGCTCTAGGCAGACCGCGAGGGCGCGCAAATGCTGGCGACACGCCTGGAAAGGACCAGCAGACACGCGCTCGCGCGGAGCGAGGTGAGGGGTGTGCGACGGGTGGTGCACGATGTAACGGTCCGGTACCGTGCGGCGATGTGACTGGCATGCGAAAAGCGATAACCAAGGTCGGGGCGGCTTTCGGGACGGCGGCGCTGGTGGCGTCCGCGGGGTTGGCGCTCAGCCAGGCCACGTCAAACGCAGAACCGGCTGGTCATCAGGTTCGGTACACCGTCACGTCGACCGCCCCGACGGGGCTCGACCTCTACTACCTGTTCGCCCAACCTGCGGACAAGGCTGCGTACAACAAGGACCCCAACGCGTTCCTGAAGCGCGAAGAGGTGAACCTCGAGCCCGGCGTGCCGTGGGTGTTCGAGACGACGCTCGCGGACCCGCAGTGGGCGATCGTCACCGTGAGCGGCGCCGC
>JAOPVF010000311.1 GCA_025963195.1 Mycobacterium sp.
TGGACAGCCTCTACATGGTTCCATCGGCTCGGTTGATCGGTCGCACCATCCGGCACAACGCACGGCTCTGGTGGGCCGAGAAGCGCGCTGCTAGCCGGTCATGGCGCGATCGAGATCGGGTTCCAAGTAGATGACCTTGGCCGCGGGTACCGCGGCACGCACAGCCTCCTCCGCGGCGTCGATGGTAGCGGCCACCGTCGCCAGATCGGTGTCGGCAGGCAGTGCGATCTTGGCGCCCACCAATAATTCGTCGGGCCCGAGGTACTGCGTGCGGATGTGAATCAGGCGGTCGACGTTCGGAGTCTGCTCCAGGGCCGCGCGAATCGCCTTGTCCTCCTGGCTGGTCGCACCCTCACCGATGAGCAGGCTGTGCATCTCGATCATCAGGATCACGGCGATGACGCCGAGCAGGACGCCAATCGCGACGGTGCCGACGCCGTCCCACACCGGATCGCCGGTGAGCATCGACAACCCAACTCCACCCAGCGCGAACGCAAGACCGATCAACGCGCCGGTATCCTCCAGCAGCACCACCGGTAGTTCGGGATTGCGCGACGTTCGGATGAAGCGCCACCAGCTGCCCGAGCCCTTCAGCGGTCGCGACTCCACTGCCGCAGTGCGAAAGCTGTAGGACTCCAAGCAGATTGCCACCAGCAGGATGACGATCGCCACCACGGGCGACGTCAACTCCTCGGGGTAGCCGATCTTGTGGTAGCCCTCGTACAGCGCGAATACCGAACCGAGCGTGAACAGCACCAACGCCACGACGAACGAGTAGAAGTACCGGCTGCGGCCGTAGCCGAACTGATGCAGATCGTCTGCCTGCTTGCGTGCTTCCCTCTGCCCGAATAGCAGCAGGCCCTGATTGGAGGTGTCGGCGAGCGAGTGCACCGACTCCGCCAACATCGACGAACTGCCCGTGATGATGAACCCGACGAACTTCGCGACCGCGATGCCGGCGTTCGCCAGCAGTGCTGCAACGATCGCCCGGGTACTGCCGCCCGTCGACATCGTGCCCCCTAGACACCCACCGTGGCGCGGAACAGCTTCGTCGGCTGCTCGGCGACGAGCCGGATGGGCCCGTCGTCGGCCGCCACCCAAGCAGCCGCACCCTTTTCGAGCCGCAACACGCTGGACTTTGCGTGCACCGTGACGGCACCCTCGGTGCACAGCAGGATCTGCGGTCCGTCGTGGCGCGCAGGAGCGTCGACCTCGTGGCCCACGTGGTCGCGATCCAATTGCAGCACCGACACCGCGAACTCCGGCGCAGGGGTGCGGTAGACGAGTTCGATTCCGTCACCGACGGCCTCTGGGCGAATGTGCGACTCGTCGGTCGGGGTGAAGTCCAGCACCCGCAACAGCTCGGCCACGTCGACGTGCTTGGGCGTCAACCCACCGCGCAATACGTTGTCGGAGTTGGCCATCACCTCGAAGCCCACCCCGTGCAGGTATGCGTGCAGATTGCCTGCCGGTAGATAGATCCCCTCGCCGGGCTCCAGGGTGATGCGATTGAGCAGCAAGGCGGCGAGCACACCCGCATCGCCAGGATAACGCTCGCCGAGCTCGAGGACGGTCTTGGCTTCGGCCGCGAATCTCGTTTCGCCCGAACGGAGATAGTTCACCGCACCGTCGAGCACGGCGGGCACCAGCACGTCCAGGTCGGGCTGGGGTGCGGTGATCCAGGTGGTGAACAGTGCCCGCAATCCGTCGGCCTCGGACTGCCCGGACAGCAGGTCGATGAAGGAGTCCAGGTCGGACACGGCCAGCGCGCGCATCAACTCGACGCTGCGTGCGGCGGGCCGGAACCCGGCAAGAGCTTCGAACGGGCCGAGCGCCACGATCAGCTCGGGCTTGTGGCTGCGATCGCGGTAGTTGCGCGTCGACGCCGTCACCGGAATCTCGAGTCGATCTTCGCGAGTGAAACCCTCGACGGCCTGCTCCGCACTCGGATGCGCCTGCAGCGAAAGCGGTTCGTCGGCTGCCAGCACCTTCGCGAGGAAGGGCAATGCGTCGCCGAAGCGCTCCCTGGCGGCCGCGCCCAGCTGACCCTCGGGGTCGGCCTTGATGACGTCGAGCAGCGACTGCTCACCGCTGTCCGTCTCGAGCCGGGCCGGATCGCCTGGGTGGGCACCGAACCACAGTTCGGCTTCGGGATGAGCTGTCGGGCTTGGCCTTCCAGTGAATTCGGCAATGGCAGTACGCGACCCCCATGCGTAGGTCCGCACCGCACCGTGTAGCAGGTCCACTCGCCTAACCTCGAACCAGTCGCAGGTAAACAGCAGTCATGTCCAGGCGCACCGCCAACGTCGCCAGCTGCTGCTCGAGGCGGCCACCGGTCGGCGTCGCGGCATCGGGGACGTCCTTGGCGCTGACCACGTCGACGCCGTCATACCCATCCAGCCTCGACGCAATCGCCGGGCGTTCGTCGTCCGCGGCGAGAACGACGGAACGAATCGCCGCGGGCAGTGGCCCGTCGAGTTCCTCGTCGTGGAAGATCGATGTCTCGTAACTCGTTGCGGTCCTGGCGATTCCGCCGTGCAGTGCCACCACGAGGTCGGTGAGCCCGACGGCAGCGACGGGTGTGTGGCCAACCCGCAGCAGCACGGCCGCGGCATGCCGAGCCAGCGCCAACGTCGCCGGTTTGTCGCCAGCCAGGACGACGTCGCGTCCGGACATTCGGTCGGCCAGCGTCTTCGCGGGGTTGGTGAACAGCTCCCGGCCCGCACTATTGCGCAGCGCCTCGGCGTCCAACTCGTCGGCCAGACCGGCGATGTCCACCTGCATCCCCGGATCCACCACGCTCAAGATGGCCAGGCCCGCGGAGAAGTAACGGGCCAACCCGAAGTCGTCGAGCACCCGCAGCCGTGGCTCGAGCACCACCGCACGCCCGGCGGCGACATCTTGAAGCGGACCCTCGTTCGGCGCCACCACGATCACACGCGCCCCGCGCCGCGTCCCCGTCGCCGCAGCAGACACCAGCACCGGATCCACGGGATCGTCTCCGGCCACGACCAGAACGTCCAGTGCGCCGATCCAGGGCGGCACCTCGGGTGCAACCACGATCGGCGCCGCCGTCGAGCCGGCGATGGCGGCGGCCAACATCAACCCGGCCGCCTCGGCCGCGCCGCGGCTGGCCACCCAGACCACGGTGCGCGGCGGCAGATCGGAGCGCAGCGGCTCGAGCACTCCCTCGTCCAGCGCGGCGGCCGTCGCCCGCACCTGCGCACCAGCCATCGACGCCGCCCGCAGCAGACCCTCACGATCGGCGGCGAGCAAACCCTCGGCGTCGTCGAGGTCGACGGTCGTTGCCTGCGCGCGGGAGTCAGCGCTCACGGGGCAGCCCCCGTCTGGCTGGCGATCAGCTCGGCGACGTGTTCGACGACCTCGTTGACGCCGTCGGTCGAGCGCGCCTCGACGTTCAGTCGCAGTAATGGCTCGGTGTTCGACGTCCGCAGGTTGAACCACGTTCCGTCGCCGAGGTCGACGGTCACGCCGTCGAGATGGTCGATGGAGTGGATGCGGCTGCCGTACGACTTCAGCACCGAGTCCACACACGTCGGCGCGTCGGCGACCGTGAAGTTGATCTCGCCGGAGGCCTCGTAGCGTTGGTAGTCGGCCATGATCTGCGACAGCGGCCGGTGCTGTTCGCCGAGCGCGGCGAGCACGTGCAGCGCGGCGAGCATGCCGGAGTCGGCGCCCCAGAAGTCGCGGAAGTAATAGTGCGCGGAGTGCTCGCCACCGAAGATCGCACCGGTCTCGGCCATCAGGCCCTTGATGTAGGAGTGACCGACGCGGGCCCGCACGGCCGTACCGCCCCGTTCGACGATCAGCTCGGGGACCGCCCTCGACGTGATCAGGTTGTGGATGACGGTGGCACCGATCTCGCGGCTGAGTTCGCGGGCCGCCACCAATGCGGTCACCGCCGACGGCGACACGGGCTTACCGAGTTCGTCGACGACGAAGCAGCGATCGGCGTCGCCGTCGAAGGCCAGCCCGATGTCGGCTCCGGTTTCCAGCACGTGCGCCTGCAGATCAACCAGGTTGGCCGGGTCCAGCGGATTGGCCTCGTGGTTGGGGAATGTGCCGTCGAGTTCGAAGAACAACGGCAGCAACATGATCCCAGGGATGGGGCCGAGGACGCCAGGGGTGGTGTGACCGGCCATGCCGTTGCCCGCGTCGACCGCCACCCGCAGCGGCCTGTCGCCGGACACGTCGACGAGCGAACGCAGGAACTGACCGTAGTCGTCGAGCACGTCTCGATCACGGATCACACCGACGGGTCCGTCGTGGGTGGGGACGCCGTCGATCACCTCCCCACTGATGGTGGCGAGACCGCTCTCCTTGCCCACCGGCTTGGCACCGGCCCGACACAACTTGATGCCGTTGTAGGCCGCGGGGTTGTGGCTTGCGGTGAACATGGCACCGGGACAATTCAGCAGACCCGAGGCGAAGTACAGCTGATCGGTGGACGCCAGGCCGATACGGGTGACGTCGAGCCCCTGTGCCACCACACCCTCGGCGAACGCGTCGGCCAAAGAGGGCGAGCTGGACCGCATGTCGTAGCCGATGACCACCTGCGAGACATTCCCCGAGTCGCTTCCACCCAATCCGGCCGGCGCCATCTCGTCGCGCACCAACCGTGCGAATGCGCCACCCACTTCGGAGACGAAGGCCTCGTCGATCTCTTCACCGACCAGACCCCGCACGTCATATGCCTTGATCACGCGGTTGACAGCCGCAGCGGGCCGAGACATAGATCTCCTTGGATCCCCTAGCCGGAAATGGTGCTGGCGTCAGCCTATCGGCTCGCGAATTCTCACGCCGAAGCTCGCACGCGCGCCGCCACCGCAAGGTTCAGCGGAGCACGGAAACCGTAAGTGGCTAGTCACCGGGATCGGGCAAGACGCGCAGATGTCCCCGTCGCCGGCCGTTGTGCTCCGAGCGTCGGGCAGCCGGCGCCATCAACGCGCCACCCTGCACGCCGGTCGACGGATCGGTGAACCCGGCGACCACGCCGCCCATCGGCGAAACGCCGTCGCGTCCCTCCCGGACCGCGTCGGCAAGCGCCACCAGATCGTCGTCGTCGCTGTGCGAGGGAAGCGGGCCCGCATGCCGTACCAGCTCCCAACCGCGGGGGGCGGTGATCCGGCCGGCGTGCTTGACGCACAGATCCCACGAGTGGGGCTCTGACACGGTGGCCAGCGGCCCGACGACCGCCGTCGAGTCGGAGTACACGAAGGTCAGCGTCGCCACGGCATAGTGCGGGCACCCGGGCCGGCAGCAGCGACGGGGAACGTTCACGCAAGCGAGGCTATCTGCTGGCGACGTCGCGCGAGCACGACACGCGCAGTCAGGTGTCTGCCGATCCCCAACCGTTACGATCTGCCGATGGCCGACCCGAGATCACGCCGTGGCCGGGACATGCGCGGTCCGCTGCTCCCCCCCACCGTGCCGGGGTGGCGCAGCCGGGCCGAACTCTTCGACATGGCGGTCCTCGAGGCCTACGAGCCGATCGAGCGACGTTGGCAGGATCGGGTCTCGACGCTGGACGTCGCCGTCGACGAGATTCCGAGGATCTCACCGAAGGACCCCGAGAGCGTGCAGTGGCCGCCAGAGGTGATCGCCGACGGACCGATTGCACTGGCCCGGCTGATCCCGGCAGGGGTGGATGTGCGGGGCAATGCCACACGCGCACGAATTGTGTTGTTCCGCAAGCCGATCGAGAGGCGGGCGAAGGACACCGCCGAGCTCGCGGACCTGCTGCACGAAGTGCTGGTGGCCCAGGTGGCCACCTATTTGGGCGTCGAACCGTCCGTCATCGACCCAACGATCGACGACGACTGAGCTCCGGCGGGGCCGGTCGGCTCAGATGATGCCGCGCTTGAGGCGGCGGCGTTCGCGCTCGGAGAGGCCTCCCCAGATGCCGAAGCGCTCGTCGTGCGCCAAGGCGTAATCCAGGCACCTGTCCTTCACGTCGCAGCCCAGGCAGATGCGCTTGGCCTCACGCGTCGAGCCGCCCTTCTCGGGGAAGAACGCCTCGGGATCGGTCTGCGCGCACAGCGCGCGCTCCTGCCATTGCTCGTCTTCGTCGTCGGTTGCCGGCTCGAGTTCGATCTGATCGGGTACCACGCTCAGTTGAGGCCGCCCCGTCGTCACGCTCTGTGCCGGTCCAGTGTTGGTGTGCGGGGTACCGCCTACTGAGCCGAGCATCCGACTGTCGAAGTGGATGACACGATCGAAATCAACGCGCTCATAAGACATCTTCCGCCTCCTCATCTGGTTTCGTAGATCCCTAGTGGAGCCCCAATGTTGCGATGTACAACACCTTCATTCGAACATGTGATCGAATCTCGGTCTGCGACACCGGAACCGGCCGTCCAACCGGGAATGACACTGATGTGATTAGACACGGGTTAGCTGCACGGGTCAAGCGCTAGAACGGAATTTCATACCATCCCGTTACCGAAATTCGGCGCGTCGGTTACCCGGCGTGTCGTCAAACGGCACCCGCGAACGCCTCCGTAGCACTGCAAGGGCCTACTCTCGGTCGCTGTGAAGGTCTCGGTTCTGGTCGGCGGTGTCGGCGGCGCAAAGTTCTTGCTCGGTGTCCAACAGTTGCTGGGCCTCGGGCAATTCGAGGGTTCCGGCACCGGCGCTGCAGGCGACCACGAACTCACCGCAATCGTGAACGTCGGCGACGACGCGTGGATGCACGGCGTCCGGATCTGCCCCGACCTCGATACCTGTATGTACACCTTAGGTGGAGGGATTGATCCGGAGCGGGGTTGGGGCCACGCGAACGAAACCTGGCACGCGAAGGAGGAACTCGCGGCCTACGGCGTGCAGCCCGACTGGTTCGGCCTTGGCGACCGGGATCTGGCGACGCACTTGGTCCGCAGCCAGATGCTGCGCGCGGGCTATCCGCTCTCGCAGGTGACCGAAGCCTTGTGCAAGCGATGGCAGCCGGGCGCGCGGCTGTTGCCCGTGACCGACGATCGCAGCGAGACGCATGTCGTTGTGTCAGGCGGAGTGTCAGGCGGAGTGTCAGGCGGAGTGTCGGGTCCCGATGTCCAACCGGACGCCCAGCGGGCGATCCACTTCCAGGAATGGTGGGTGCGGTATCGCGCCCAGATCCCCACGCATGGCTTCGCTTTCGTTGGCGCCGACACGGCGGTCGCGGGACCCGGCGTCACCGAGGCCATCGCCGAGGCGGACGTCGTCCTGCTCGCCCCGTCGAACCCGGTGGTGAGCATTGGCACCATCCTCGCCGTGCCCGGCGTCCGCGGAGCGCTGCGCTCGACGGCCGCGCCGGTCGTCGGCTACTCCCCCATCGTGGCAGGAAAGCCGTTGCGAGGGATGGCCGATGAGTGCCTGTCGGTCATCGGCGTCGAGACCACCTCGCAAGCCGTTGGCGCGCACTTCGGTGCCCGCTCGGGGGTCGGCATCCTCGACGGCTGGCTGATCGACGAAGGTGACGTAGCGACCGTCGACGGCGTCGAGGTGCGTTCCATTCCACTGCTGATGACCGACCCGAAGGCGACCGCCGACATGGTGCGCAGCGGGCTGGAACTGGTGGGACTGTCCGCGTGAGCACCGACCACGGCTCGGGCGGCACCGTCGAGATCCTGCCAGTGCCAGGGCTGCCCGAGTTTCGCCCAGGAGACGACGTGGCGACGGCGATCGTCGCCGCGGCGCCATGGCTGCGTGACGACGACATCTTGGTGGTCACCAGCAAGGTGCTCTCCAAGAGCGAAGGCCGCATCGTCGCGGCCCCGACCGACCCGGAGGAGCGGGACGCTCTTCGCCGCAGGCTGATCGATGACGAGGCGGTTCGCGTGCTGGCACGGAAGGGCCGCACGCTGATCACCGAGAACGCCATCGGCCTGATCCAGGCCGCGGCGGGCGTCGACGGTTCCAACGTCGATGCCGCCGAATTGGCTCTGCTTCCCGTCGATCCCGACGGCAGCGCACGCGTACTGCGCAGTCGGCTGCGGGAGCTGCTCGGGGTCACCGTTGGCGTGGTGATCACCGACACGATGGGCAGGGCGTGGCGCAACGGCCAGACGGACGCCGCCATCGGCGCCGCGGGACTTGCGGTGCTGCACGGTTATGCAGGGGCCCACGATCCGCACGGCAACGAACTAGTGGTCACCGAAGTGGCCGTCGCCGACGAGATCGCCGCCGCTGCCGACCTGGTGAAGGGGAAACTCACCGGTGTTCCCGTCGCGGTGGTACGCGGGCTGCGACCGCAGGACGACGGCTCGAGCGGGCGCACCCTGGTTCGGGCCGGCGAGGAGGATCTCTTCTGGCTGGGCACAGAAGAAGCATTGGAACTCGGAAGACGCCAGGCGCAGCTGACCCGGCGATCGGTGCGGCAGTTCAGCTCCGAACCCGTCGACCCCGTCACCATCGAGCAGGCGGTGAGCGAAGCGCTGACGGCGCCGGCACCGCACCACACGCGGCCGGTGCGGTTCGTCTGGGTCCGCGATCACGCGACGCGCCTCCGGCTGCTGGACGGCATGAAGGAGCAGTGGCGCACCGACCTCACCGGTGACGGACGCCCAGCCGAATCCGTCGAACGCCGCCTCAGCCGCGGCCAGATCCTCTACGACGCACCCGAGCTCATCATCCCCGTGATGGTGCCCGACGGCGCACACGCCTACCCCGATGCCGCCAGAACCGCGGCCGAGAAGACCATGTTCACCGTTGCGGTCGGCGCGGCGGTGCAGGCTCTGCTGGTGGCACTGTCGGTTCGCGGCGTCGGCAGCTGCTGGATCGGCTCGACGATTTTCGCCCAGGATCTGGCGCGCACCGAGCTCGACCTTCCCCCCGACTGGGAACCGCTGGGCGCCATCGCGATCGGCCATCCCGCCGAGGCGACCAACCCGCGCGATCCGGTGCCAATCGCTGACCTCCTCATAGAGCGATGACCCTGCACGAGTCGGTCGTCGCCACGCTCACCGAGTGGGAACCGCCCGATCCCGCCCAGGACTCGTTGCGCAACGCGGTGCTGAGCTTCGTTCTCGGACGCCCCGACGCGTGTCTGCGGGCATGCGTGCCTGGGCACGTCACCGCGTCGGCATTGGTGCTCGACCACACCGGCACCCAGACGCTGCTGACCCTGCACCCGCGAGTGGGCGGCTGGGTGCAACTCGGCGGGCACTGCGAGGACACCGACACCGACATCGCCGCCGCCGCACTGCGCGAGGCAACGGAGGAATCCGGTATCGACGGGCTGACCGTCAGCGCCATGCCCGCCGCACTGCACGTGCATCCGGTCACGTGCTCGTTGGGCGTGCCGACCCGCCATCTCGACGTTCAGTTCGTCGCGCACGCTCCCGCGGGTGCCCAGATCACCTGCAGCGACGAATCACTGGATCTGCGGTGGTGGCCGCTGGACGGCTTGCCGGACGGCGCCGACTACGGCGTTCGGCAGTTGGTGCGAGCGGCTCGGCGTTGATGCTTCGCCGACCCCGGCTCAGACGTCCGTCGAGTAGCGGATGCCGCCGTCGGGGATGTGCACCCCTGGCCACACCCGTGCACCACGCAGAAGCTCGCACCGCGCACCGATGTGCGCGCCGTCGCCGATGACGCCGTCGCGGATCAGTGCGCGCGGGCCGATGCGGGCCCCGAAGCCGATGATCGAGCGTTCGATGACCGATCCGGCCTCGATGCGCGCGCCGTCGAAGATCACCGCACCGTCCAGTCGGACGCCGGGCCCGATCTCCGCGCCCCGACCGACCACGGTTCCGCCGATCAGCAGCGCGCCAGGTGCGACCGCCGCGCCCTCGTGCACGAGGTTTTCACCGCGGTGCCCCTTCAGGGCCGGCGACGGCGCGATGCCACGGACGAGATCCGCGGAGCCACGCACGAAGTCATCCGGCGTGCCCATGTCGCGCCAGTACGTGGCGTCGACGTAACCGCACATCTTCAACCCGTCGGAGAGCAGCGCAGGGAACACCTCGCGTTCGACCGACACCGCTCGGCCCTTCGGGATCCGCTCGATGACCTCGCGCTGGAAGACGTAGCAGCCCGCATTGATCTGATCGGTCGGCGGATCCTGGGTCTTCTCGAGGAATGCCAACACGCCACCGTCGGAATCGGTTGGCACACAACCGAATGCGCGCGGATCGCCGACTCGGACCAAGTGCAGGGTGAGGTCGGCCTCGTGCTCGGAGTGGCTCGTGAGTAGCGCCCTTAGGTCGCAGCCGGACAGCACATCGCCGTTGAACACCATCGCGGTGTCGTACCGCAGCTTGGACGCCACGTTGGCGATGGCGCCGCCCGTGCCGAGCGCCTCGTCCTCGACGACGTACTCGATCTCCAGACCGAGCTTCGAGCCGTCGCCGAACTCCGCTTCGAAGACACCGGCCTTGTACGACGTGCCGAGCACGACGTGCCGAATGCCCGCGTCGGCGATCCGCGACAGCATGTGCGTCAAGAACGGAAGACCTGCGGTGGGCAGCATCGGCTTGGGTGCCGACAACGTCAGCGGACGCAGGCGCGTGCCCTGTCCGCCGACCAGCACGACCGCGTCGACCTGCGAGGGATCCACTTGGGGCGCCACGTCAGCTCACTCCTCTGCTCTTCGCGCGAGCGCTCATCGCTCTCCTTTCGGCGCATTCCGCCTAGCTTTACTCACAACCAGCCGCGAGCGCGCGGCGAGCGCGGACTTGAAGCTCCATCGCAGCGGCGCTTGCCACCAGCCGCGATGTCGATCAGCGAGGAAAGTGTAAGTGCTGACGTGATGGGCCTCCAAGTTGCGGGCCGGGTCGCGGCCGGTCGAGTGTCCCTTGTCGTGCAAAATCTCCGCAGTCGGAACGTATACGTTCTGCCAGCCAGCCCCATCGAGGCGATCTCCTAGGTCCACGTCCTCCATGTACATAAAATACCGCTCGTCGAAGCCCCGCACCTCCTCGAATGCAGCCCTGCGTAGCAAAAGACACGATCCCGAAAGCCAGCCAACGGGGCGTTCGCTGGGCTCGATGCGCTCCTGGCGGTACGCGGTGGTCCAGGGGTTGGCCTTCCAGAGCGGCCCGACCACCGCGTGCATGCCACCGCGGATCAGGCTGGGCTGGTGGCGCGCCGACGGGTAGACCGAGCCGTCGGGGTCGCGGATCAACGGGCCGAGCGCCCCAGCCCGCGGCCACCGGGCCGCGGCCTCCAGCATGGCGTCGATGCTGTGCGGGCCCCACTGCACGTCGGGGTTGGCGACCACGAAGAACTCGGAATCGGTCGCGGGGTCGGCCAGGTAGTCCGCGACGGCACGGTTCACGGCGGCGCCGTAGCCGAGGTTGGCCCCGGTGCGCAGCAACCTGGTGTTGGGATGGCGCTCAAGGGCTTCCTCGGGGGCACCGTCTGTCGAGCCGTTGTCGGCCATCACGACGGTGACGGGGCGATCGGTGGCGTGCGACAGCGTGGCCAGGAACCGGTCGAGATGCGGGCCAGGTGAATAGGTCACCGTCACTACGACTAGCTCATCACTCAACGTGCCAGTACCCCTGCGGTGAACTTTGGCTGCCAATCGGACGTCAGAAGGGTGCCGTAGTTGGACTCGCGATCGCCCCGGTTGGCCGTGTTCGTATCGCGGATGCTGAAGATGAACGCAGGCCCGCTGTAGCCGGTTGCCGCCGCGGCCGCCAATACGTCGACGATCTCCTTCGCCTGCTCCTGCTGGCTGACCCCTTCGGCATCCTCGCTCGTCGGAGCACCCATCTCGGTCATCCAGATCTTCTTGCCACCGTCACCGTTGGCGACCATGACGTCGTGCATCGCAGGGATGTCCGACCAGCCGTTGTCGGTATCGGCCGCAAGCCCGCCTGGGTGCACGTAGGGGTGCGCTGCCGCAGCGTCGAAACTGCCCTTGGCGCCCGCCGCGTACATCTGAGCCAGGAACGCAGGTGGCGACTCGTCACCGGGCAGCCGGCTCAATCCGGCGAGTATCACCGTGCTGTTGGGCTGCACCGCCTTTATTGCGGGGTAGGCAGCCTTGACGAGCTCGGTGTACTTGGGGGCGTTGTGCGGGCTGAAGCCGAAGAACAATGGCAGGTTCGGCTCATTCCACAATTCCCAATTCGACACTCCTGCAGCTCCGTATCGCTGCGCGACGGTGGCTGAGAAGTTTGCGTAGTCGGCCGCATTGTCCGGCGGCGCAGTGAAATACGTTCCGGGCGCCTTCGCCCATTCTGGCGTGTATGCGATGACGCCGAGCACCTTCAAGTTTCGCGCTCGGGCGGCATTGATCACCAGATCGGTCTGGCCCCAGTTGTACTGACCCTTCGCCGGTTCGACCTGGGTCCATGGGATGAGAACGCGGAACCACGTCGCGCCGGTCTTGGCGACGGCGTCGAGTTCGCGATTGACGTCGTCGGGGCCGAGCCAGGTCATCTGGGCACCATCACCGAATCCGTAACCGCCCGGCGGGATCACGAGGGCCGCATTGGCAACTGGCGTCACGGACAGACCGACCACGACCGCCACACACGCCGCGATCCGCGCCACGCACCTCCGTGCCCGTTCAATCATGACGAGAAAACTACCGCACCGGCAGATTGCTGCCGCCCGCGACGAATTCGCCGACGCCCATTCGGCAACGCGAACTCCGCCACGAGAGCCCCCGCTGCGGGACACGACGTTGTATCGTGGTGGCCTAGCTTGCGGTTAGCCACGGCATGGCTCAGAATTTGCTACTGACACTCTGACGTCGACTTGAACGCCGCG
Source organism: Mycobacterium sp. (assembly GCA_025963195.1). Lineage (GTDB taxonomy): Bacteria > Actinomycetota > Actinomycetes > Mycobacteriales > Mycobacteriaceae > Mycobacterium. The sequence goes on from JAOPVF010000311.1 coordinate 12,721, forward strand.
GTTTGGTTGGCGTAGATTTTGCCTAGACCAAAGGCCGAAGTCGAAGGCAGTGCGCTCGAAGGACTCACCATCGGACAACCAAGGGGACGTAGGCCATGCCCAGCGACAAACGTGACGTGATTCTCTACGAGCTCAATGAGGTCCCGTGGGGCGTTGTCGACCTTTATCTGCGCAAGCGGCCCAACTCGAACCTCGCCGCGATGATCGACAACGGCCAGTCCTTGACGACCATCCACGAGGACCGCGAGGAACTCGGTGGTCTGCAACCGTGGCGCACGTGGCCGACTTTTCACACCTCGACCTACGAGCACAACTCCTTCGACCTCGGCCAGGATCCCACTACCTTCCGCGCCGAAACCGTGTGGGACGTCGCAGAGCAGGCCGGTCTCAGCGTCGGCCTCTTCGGTCCGTTGCAGAGCTGGCCGGCACGTGAGTTCAAACACGGCGGCTTCTTCGTTCCCGACACCTTCAGCAAGGACAGCAAGGCCTACCCGAAGAGTCTCGAGCGATTCCAGGCGTTCAACTTGGCGATGACGAGCGAGAACAACTTCTCGCCGGACACCGCGTTCGGCCCGAAGATGATCGTGGGCACGGGTGTCGATCTTCTGCGCCAAGGTCTCACACCGAAGTCGGCGGGCACGCTGGTGGCGCACCTGACCCGTGAGCGAACCGACCAGCGTTACAAGGCTTTCCGGTCCGCCATGCAGGTGCTGCCCGGATTCGACCTGTACTGGCGGCTGCAGCAGAAACACCAGCCGCGGCTCAGCGTGTTCTTCACCAACCACGTCGCAGGCATGATGCACCGGTTCTGGGGTGACGGAATGCCGGGCTACACCGACACTCACGAGTACACCGCCGACGACGTCTACGGCAGTTTCATCGTGAGTGCCATGGACATCGTCGATCGGCAGCTGGCACGCATTCGGAAGTACATGGCATCGCACCCCCAGACGGTGCTCGTCCTGGCGGCCAGCATGGGCCAGGGCCCCATCGACTACACCCAGATCGACCAAGGCCTCTTCGTCCTCGAGCAACACGATCAGCTGGTCGCGCGCCTCAAGCTGCCGAAGAACGAACTCGGACTGGCGATGTACCCAATGCTGTCGCTGATCTTCGACGACGAAGCAGACGCCCAGGCCGCGGTTGCGCCGCTTCAATCGGTGCGAGCCGAGGGCTTTGGCGCGATCTTCACGCGCTTCCGCGTCGAGGGCAAGACAGTGACCTTCGGCATCGACTACAACGTCGGCGCCGACGACCCGCAGTTCGGCGGATCGACGCCGCTGACCTTCCGGCCGCTGGGTGCGGATGAGGACGTCACCGTCCCGCCCGCCGAGCTCGGCCTGGAGTTCCGCCACCGGGTGGGCGGCGGCAATACCGGCTACCACATCCCCGAGGGCATCCTGATGGCCTACGGCAAGGGCATTTCTCGCGACGTGTCCCGCAAGGAGGTCGACGTGCTCGACGTCTCACCGTCGCTGTTGGCCAACATCCTCGACGTGCAACCCGGCTCTGCCATGAAGGGCGTCCCCAGCCTCTTCGCGTAGCCGCCGAACAGGTCAGATGGCCATCAGATGGCCGCAGCCAGCGCTTCCCGCCAGGGACGCAGTGGCGTCAGACCGGCCTGGGTGGACCTGACCGCCGACAGCGCCGAGTACTGCGGACGTGGGGCGGGGCGGGGATGCCTGTCGCTGTCGACGGGGCGCACCCTTTCGGGATCCGCTCCAACGAGTTCGAACACCGCCCGAGCCTGCTCGAAGCGACTGGTCTCGCCTCCGTTCGCCGCGTGCAGCACCGGTTCGCTGATCGTCCCTACGGCTGCCTCGAGTAGCGCGCCGACCAGGTCGCCGACGTAGGTCGGCGTCCCGATCTGGTCGGCAACGACGTCGACCGTGCCGTCTCCCGCCGCCAGCCGCCGCATGGTCGCGACGAAGTCGCCGCCGTGTCCGGAGAAGATCCAGGACGTGCGGACGACGTGTGCGTCCGGCATGGCGGACAGCACCGCGAACTCCCCTGCCAGCTTGCTCCGTCCGTAGACGCTCAGCGGACCGGTCTCGTCGTCGACGTCGTAGGGACGGCGTTCGCCGCCACCGAAGTCACCACTGAAGACGTAGTCGGTCGAGACGTGGACGAGGCCTGCGCCGGCACGGGCACACGCGTGCGCCACGTTCTCCGCTCCAGTGGCGTTGACGGCGAACGCCCGGTACTCGTCGCGCTCGGCCTCGTCGACCTTGGTATATGCGGCGCAGTTGATCACCGCGTCATCCGCGTCGATGTGGCGCTCGACCACCGTTGCGTCGGTGACGTCGCACTGCGCCGACGTCAACGCCAGCACTTCGTGCCCACGTCGGGTGGCCTGAGCTGCCAAGACGGTACCGACGAGACCTCCAGCCCCGATGATGACGATCCTCTGCGACATGCCCCAGAGTCTGGCACGCCGACTCCGGCTACCCGGTCTGTGGCCCCGTCGCAAGTAGCCTGGGCTGATGCCAGGTCGCTTCGCCCGCGCCATTGCCGTGATCGCGGCATTGGCCGTCGTCGTCGGCACCGGTGTCGCGTGGGGAAAGATCCGCTCGTTCGAGTCGGGGATCAATCACATCAGCGCCGCGTCCCTCGGGGGTGGCGGCGAGGACGGTGCCATCGACATCCTGCTCGTCGGCTTGGACAGCCGCACCGACGCGCACGGCAACCCGCTGTCCGCCGACGAACTGGCCATGCTGCGGGCCGGCGACGACGTGTCGACCAACACCGACACGATCATCCTGGTGCGCATCCCGAACAACGGGAAGTCGGCCACCGCGATATCCATCCCACGCGACTCCTACGTCGACGCGCCGGGGCTGGGCAAGATGAAGATCAACGGCGTCTTCGGCGAGGTCAAGCTCGACCGGATGAAGAAGCTCGTCGAAGAGGAAGGCATGGACCCCGCGCAGGCCGAGCCGCAAGCCACGGCCGCGGCCCGCGAGGCCCTGATCGCGACGGTCGCGAAGCTGACCGGGGTCACCGTGGACCACTACGCGGAGATCGGCCTTCTCGGCTTCGCTCTGATCACCGACGCCCTAGGTGGTGTTGATGTCTGCCTGAAAAATGCCGTCTACGAACCACTTTCGGGCGCCGACTTCCCTGCCGGCTGGCAGAAGCTGGACGGCCCGCAGGCCTTGAGCTTCGTCCGGCAGCGCCACGACCTTCCGCGGGGTGACCTCGACCGGGTGGTGCGCCAGCAGGTGGTGATGGCCTCACTCGCCCACCAGGTCATCTCCGGCAAGACGCTGTCCAGTCCGGCAACGCTCAACCGGCTGCAGGACGCCGTACAACGCTCGGTGGTGATCTCGGACGGCTGGGACATCATGGACTTCATCACGCAGTTGCAGAAGCTTGCCGGGGGCAACGTCGCGTTCGCCACCATTCCGGTCCTGCGGGAGGACGGCTGGAGCGACGACGGCATGCAGAGCGTGGTGCGCGTGGATCCGAGCCAGGTCCAATCCTGGGTGTCGGGCCTGCTGCAGGACCAGGACGCGGGCAAGACCGAGGAGCTCGCCTACTCGCCGAGCAAGACCACCGCCGACGTGATCAACGACACCGACATCGGCGGGCTCGCCGCCTCGGTGTCAGAGGTGTTGAGCGGCAAGGGATTCGTCGCTGGCTCGGTCGGCAACAACGAAACCGATCACGTCTCGCGCAGCCAGGTCAGGGCGGCCAAGACCGACGATCTCGGCGCCCAGGCCGTCGCGAAGGAGCTGGGCAGCCTTCCCGTCGTCGAGGACGCGTCAGTGGCCCCCGGGTCGGTGCGCGTCGTGCTGTCCTCCGACTACACCGGACCCGGTTCGGGCCTCGGCTCCGAGAACTCATCGACAGGCAACGCCCAGACTGCCGACCCCGTTGCGGCCGACTCCACCGACTCCACCGACGCCCCGCCCCCACCGTCGCCGATCATCACCGCGGGTTCCAACGATCCGGAGTGCGTGAACTGAGCACCCCCCCGTCGCTTCGCTCGCCCGGAAGCACCCTCAGCGCCTCCGTGCTCGATCCGCTGCTGCGCTCCAACCCGGCCGGGCCCCGGATCACCTATTACGACGACGCGACCGGCGAACGCATCGAGCTGTCCACCGCGACACTGCACAACTGGGCGGCCAAGTCGGCCAACCTGCTGCGCGACGAGCTCGGGGCCGGTCCCGGCAGCCGGGTGGCGATCCTGCTGCCCGCGCACTGGCAGACGGCGGGCGTCCTGCTCGGGGTCTGGTACATCGGCGCGGAAGTCGTACTCGGGCACGGGGATTGCGACATCGCATGCTGCACCGCGGACCGGGTGGATGAGGCCGATGCCGCCGTCGTACCCGGAGGCGAGGTGGTCGCACTGTCGTTGGACCCGTTCGGCAAGCCCATCGCCGACCTGCCGTTCGGCATCACCGACTACGCCACGTCGGTGCGCGTGCACGGTGACCAGGTCTCCCCAGCGCCTCGGCCCGGCCCCGCCCTGGCAGGGAAACCGCCTGCCGAGGTTCTGGTCGCGGCCGAAACGGCAGGTGCGGCAATCGGTTTGACCGCGACCGACCGGGTTCTCTCGACGGCCGACTGGGACACCGCAGACGCGATGGTCGACCACCTGCTTGCCGTGTTCGCCGCAGGTGCGTCACTGGTGCAGGTGGCCAACCCCGATCCCGACGCGCAGGAGCGGCGCAGACGAACCGAGAAGGTCACCCGCGGTTAGGTGCGCTCACCTCAATAGGGCGCGTGACATCACGACGCGCTGAATCTGATTGGTGCCCTCGTAGATCTGGGTGATCTTGGCGTCGCGCATGAAACGCTCGACCGGGAAGTCCACGGTGTAGCCGTAGCCGCCGAAGATCTGGACGGCGTCGGTGGTGACCTCCATCGCGACGTCGGAGGCGAAACACTTAGCCGCAGAGGAGATGAACCCCAGATTGGGCTCGCCACGTTCGGCCCGCGCCGCTGCGCTGTAGACCATCAGGCGCGCGGCCTCGATCTTCATCGCCATGTCGGCGAGCATGAACTGGATCGACTGGAAGTCGCTGATCGTCTTCTTGAACTGCTTGCGTTCCTTGCTGTAGGCGATCGCCGCCTCGAGCGCACCCTGCGCAATGCCGACGGCCTGTGCACCGATCGTCGGGCGGGTGTGATCCAGCGTGGCCAATGCCGTCTTGAACCCGGTTCCCGGCTCGCCGATGATGCGGTCTCCAGGAATCCGGCATTCCTCGAAGTACAACTCCGTGGTCGGAGAGCCCTTGATGCCGAGCTTGCGCTCCTTCGGCCCGACCGAGAAGCCCTCGTCGTCCTTGTGCACCACGAACGCCGAAATGCCGTTGGCGCCCTTGTCGGGGTCGGTCACCGCCATCACCGTGTACCAGGTGGAGTAGCCGCCGTTGGAGATCCAGCACTTGGATCCGTTGAGAATCCAGTCGTCGCCGTCCTGCCGGGCCCGCGTGCGCATGGCCGCGGCGTCGCTGCCCGCCTCCCGCTCCGACAATGCGTAGGACGCCGTGGCCTCGCCCGCTCCGATCGATGGCAACACCTGCTTCTTGAGCTCCTCGGAGCCTCGCATCAGCATGCCCATGGTGCCGAGCTTGTTGCAGATCGGGATCAACGACGACGACGCGCACACCCGCGCGACCTCTTCGATCACGATGCACGCGGCGATCGAGTCACCGCCCTGCCCGCCGTACTCCTCGGGGATGTGGATCGCCGAGAAACCACTGGCGGACAGCGCCGCTAGAGCTTCAGTGGTGTAGCGGGCCTTCTCGTCGACATCGGCCGCGTACGGCGCAATTTCCTTCTCGCACAGGTCCCGTAGCACCGTGCGCAGTTCGTTGTGCTCGTCGGCAAGCTGGAATACGTCGAACGCAGGATTTCCCACAGCCATGAAAGTCTCCTTGCTACTCGCCAGTAACTTTACCTTGTGCGGGATCCCCGCCCATCAGCCGATCCCGCAGTGCCGCGTCCTTCTGCAACACCATGTCCTCCAGATCGGACTGGAATCGCTCCATGCGTGCGCGCAAGTTGGAATCCGACGACCCGAGGATCCGCACCGCAAGCAGGCCCGCATTCCGGGCACCGCCGATCGACACCGTCGCAACCGGTACCCCGGCGGGCATCTGCACGATCGACAGCAGCGAATCCATGCCGTCCAATCGCGCCAGTGGCACCGGCACGCCGATCACCGGCAGCGGCGTCGCGGAGGCGACCATGCCCGGTAGGTGGGCGGCTCCGCCCGCCCCCGCGATGATGACCTCGATGCCGCGACCCGCGGCGGTGCGCGCGTAGTCGAGCATCCTGCCCGGTGTGCGGTGTGCCGACACCACGCCCACTTCGAACGGCACCTCGAACTCGGCCAGCGCAGTCACCGCGTCCTCCATCACGGACCAGTCGCTGTCACTGCCCATGATGACGCCGACCCTAGGGCTAGTTGGCATGTCCGTCCCATCCATCCGTCCACTCACCGTGCGACAAGTAGTGCGCGGCCCGCGTCGCCCGCTCACGGACGTACGCAACGTATTCGTCGTCTGCGGGCGAACCACCCGCCGCCCCAAGCACGTTCACGTGCCCGATCTTGCGCCCCGCCCGTTCGGCCTTGCCGTAGAGGTGCACCTTGGCGTCGGGGATCCGCGCGAACAGGTGGTGCAGCCGCTCGTCCATGCCGATCTCCGGCGCGACCGGCGCACCGAGCACGTTGGCCATCACCGTCACCGGCGCGATCGGCCGCGTGTCCCCAAGCGGATAGTCCAGCACCGCACGCAGATGTTGTTCGAACTGGCTGGTCCGTGCGCCGTCCATGGTCCAGTGGCCGGAGTTGTGCGGGCGCATCGCCAACTCGTTGACCAGCAGCCCACCGTCGACCGTCTCGAACAGCTCCACCGCAAGCACCCCGACCACCCCTAGTGCGTCGGCCAGCCGCAGTGCCAGCGCCTCCGCGTCGCCCTCCAGTTCCGAGTCCAGCTTGGGTGCGGGTGCGACGACCTCGACGCAGATGCCGTCCCTCTGCACGGTCTCGACCACGGGCCACGCCGCGCCCTGCCCGAACGGCGACCGCGCCACCAATGCGGACAGCTCGCGCCGCATGTCGACCCGTTCCTCGACGAGAACCGGCACACCGTCGGCGAGGTATCGGCCCACGGCCTCGCGCGCCTCGGCGACGTCGCGGGCCAGCGTGACGCCGCGGCCGTCGTAACCACCCCGGATCGTCTTGACCACGATCGGTCCGCCGATGCGGGCGGCGAACTCGTCGACGTCATCGACCGTCGTCACCTCCGCGAACCGCGGCACCGGCGCTCCCAGCTCCTCCAGCCGCCGTCTCATCACCAGCTTGTCCTGCGCATGGATGAGCGCCCGTGGCGGCGGCGCCACGTTGACGCCCTCGGCGACCAGCTCGTCGAGCAGGCCGGTCGGCACGTGCTCGTGGTCGAAGGTCAGTGCGTCCACCCCCGCAGCCGCCCGGCGCAGTGCATCGATGTCGGTATGCGCCCCGAGCACCACGTCGGGGGTCACCTGCGCAGCGGGATCGTCGGGGCTGGCGGCGAGCACCCGAAGTGTCTGACCGAGCGCTATGGCCGCCTGATGGGTCATCCTGGCCAGCTGGCCTCCGCCGATCATGGCCACTACTGGGGGTGCACTCACGGTGCTATGTTGTCACGCCCGTTGTGGCGTCCCAAACCGGCTGCGACCTGCACGGGTACGCGTCGGGTGCCAGATTTCCGTAGACTGCCCTCTTGTGTCTTTTACTGATGCCACCATTGCGCGGCTACCCCGCGTGGTCCGGCCCTACGCCGAACGGCATCACGAGCTCATCAAGTTTGCGATCGTCGGCGGCACGACGTTCATCATCGACTCGGCGATCTTCTTCACGCTGAAGCTGACGATCCTCGAGCCCAAGCCGGTCACCGCCAAGATCATTGCCGGCGTCGTCGCGGTGATCGCGTCCTACATCCTGAACCGGGAATGGAGCTTCCGGGACCGCGGAGGCCGCGAACGCCACCACGAGGCACTGCTGTTCTTCGGAGTCAGCGGCGTCGGCGTGCTTCTGAGCATGGCCCCGCTGTACTTCTCCAGCTACGTCCTCGAACTGCGCGTCCCGTCGGTCAGCCTGACCATGGAGAACATCGCCGACTTCATCTCGGCCTACGTCATCGGCAACCTGCTGCAGATGGCGTTCCGGTTCTGGGCCTTCCGGCGCTGGGTGTTCCCCGACGAGAACGGCCGCAATCCCGAGAAGGGCGTCGAGGCGTCGATGACCGCGGGCGGCATCGTCGAGGCGATCGAGGACGAATACGAGCATCGCCACGTCCGCCCCAACGTCACGCCGCTGCGCGGCAGGCGCGCCAAGCCGGATCAGCTCGGCGACTCCTCCGAACCGAGGGTGTCGAAGACTTCGTGATAGAGCAGGGAGTGCACCTGCTCGACGCGCGGAATGTCGTGGAACTCTAAAGGGTCCTGGCTCGCCGACTCGATGATCAGCGTGCCCGTGCGCAACATCCTGTCGATCAAACCGTGCCGGAACTCCACGCTGTTGATCCGCGCCAGCGGGATGTCGATGCCCGAACGGGTCAGCAAGCCGTGCCGGAACATCACCCGGCGGTCGGTGATGACGAAATGCGTTGTCCGCCAATTCAGGAACGGCCACAGCACCAGCCACCCGAAGACCACCAGCCAGAGCTCTCCGATGACGGCCAGTACGACGTTCTTCGCGGTCGCGCCCCAGTCCGTGCGGTTGACCACCGCGGCGCCGA
>JAOPVF010000327.1 GCA_025963195.1 Mycobacterium sp.
GCGGCACACCACGCGGGCAAACGGGTCCTCGGCGTCTGCCGCGGAGCCCAGCTCATCGCGGTGGCCACCGGTGGCTCACTGATCCAGGACCTGATCGCCGAGGGCCATCACGGCCACCTCGACGAGAGCCACGACCGCGGTTACGCCACGTTGCGTCACGGCATCAAGGCCGACGTCGGCTCGGTCGCCGAGGCAGCACTGGCCACAGTCTGCGACGTCAATTCCCACCACCACCAAGCCATCCGGGACGTCGGCGGGGTGCTGATCGCGACCGCGTGGGCCCACGACGGCATCATCGAGGCCGTCGAAGCGCCCGGGGTGCTCGGTGTGCAGTGGCATCCAGAAGCACTCATCGCCTGCGATGACCGCCACCTCGAGCCATTCCGCTGGCTCATCAACGGAAACTAACTGAGGCAACCAACATGAACCCGAGCATGCGAGCCAAAGTCGCGTCCCGCGTCGACACGCCGACGACGCCATCCCCCGTGCACAAGGACCGGGCAGGCCGGATCGAGCAGTACGGCGTGGAGTACATCCCCGAAGACGAGCGCCGATCGTCACCGCGAAACCTCGGCAACATCCTGTTCGGCGGTTCACTGACGTTCAGCGTGATCATCATCGGCTGGTTCCCCGTCAGCTTCGGACTGAGCTGGTGGCAGGCGGCGAGCGCGGTCGTCGTCGGCTCCGCGATCGGCGCAGCACTCCTGGCGCCGACCGGACTGATGGGTCCGCGCAGCGGCACCAACAATCCGGTGTCGTCCGGCGCGTTCTTCGGCGTCGCAGGACGGCTCATCGGATCGATCCTGGAGGCGTCCGCATCGGTAGCCTTTGCGGCGCTGAGCATCTGGACTGGCGGCGACGCCCTCGCTGGCGCCCTCACTCGTTATCTCGGCTTCACCGACACCGGTCCCGTCCGGCTGATCGCCTACGGAATCCTCTCGGTGGTCGTAACGGTGGTCTCGGTGCTCGGCCATTCGAGCATGGTGTTCTGTCAGAAGGTCATGATTCCCACCGCAGGGGCGTGCCTCATCGTTGGATTGTTCGTCTACGGCGCACATTTCGACCCGAGTTACCCGGGGACGGGTACCTACGCCCTCGGCTCGCTGTCGGCGGCCTGGTTGTTGTCGGCCCTGTTGTGCGCGTCGACGGTGGCGTCCTACGGCCCGTACGCAGGTGACTGGACTCGGCACATCTCCCCCAAGCTGCATCCGGACGGATCGATCCTGCGCGCGCTGTTCCTCGGGGGCATGTTCGGTATGGGCGGCCCGTTCATGTGGGGCGTGTTCACATCGGTGGTGTTGTACTCCAACGCGATTCCCGATGCCGATACCTCGTACGTACTGGCATTGGTGAACGCCGCACCACTGTGGTTCATCCCGGCCCTGATCTACGTCGGGCTTGCCTCGGGCATGGCGCAGGCCGTGATCAACACCTACGGAACGGGTTTGGACACCTCGGCAATAGTCCCGAAGCTCAATCGGGTGCAGGCCACGCTGCTGGCCTGCCTCATCGCCACCGTCCTGGTGTACGTCGGACACTTCTACTCGGCGATCGCAGGCGGGGTTGCGGTGTTCCTCGCGCTACTGGCCTGCTCGTCGATCCCCTGGATCGTCATCTTGACCATCGGTCACTTTCACCGGCGCGGCTACTACCACACCGACGATCTGCAGGTGTTCAACCGAGGCGAGAAGGGCGGCGTGTACTGGTTCACCGGCGGCCTCAACTACGTCGGCGTCGGAGTGTGGGGCATCGCCGTCGCCTGCGGGCTGCTGTTCACCAACAATGGGTGGTTCACCTCGCCCGGCGCCAGACTGCTCGGCGGACTCGACACCGGGTTCCTCGTCGCAGGGATCGTCGCCGCCATCCTCTATCCCCTGGCGTTGCGGGTGTTTCCCGAGCCGGCCGAGCTGTTCGCCCCGCGCCGATCCGACCCGTCGACTCGGCGGGTCTGACGATGGTCACTGCGCTGCGTTCTGACATCATGGAACGGCAGGTCGTAGAGGAGGTCGAGGTGGCTGTCACCATCCGCGACGTCGCCGCGGCCGCCGGGGTCTCCCTCACCACCGTCTCCCACGCCCTGAGCAACCAGGGCCGGATCGGCGAACGAACACGCCAACGCGTGCTCGAAGTCGCGACCGAACTCGGGTACCAGGCCAACGTCCACGCCCAGCAACTGGTCACCAACAAGAGCCGCACGCTGGCGATTCAGATCGCCCCGTTCGACTCGACCAGCCAATCGAGCATGCTGATCCCGAATTCGGAGTACTTCCTCGAGGTGCTCAACGGCGCATCCGAGGAAGCGGGCAAACGTGGCTACGCCCTGGTGCTCACCCCGCCGGGCATCGCACCCGCCGCGATCAATGCCTTCGCCGTCGACGGCGCCATCATCGTCGACCCCCACGGCGACGAGGGTCTGCTGGATCCGAGCTGGGTCAGCGCGCACCCCGTGGTGACCGCGGGCCGCACGGCCGGGGTGAACCCGAACCGCTACGTCGTCGACAACGACCACCGCGCCGCCGCACTGATGGCACTGCAACACCTTTGGGCCCAAGGCTATCGCCGCCCCGCAGCCATGATCACCGACCGCGCCCGGTCCTACACACGCGACGTCATCGACGCCTACACCACGTTCGCGCAGACCCACGGCATCCCCGTGCGTACCGTCGAGACCGGCACCGGAGATTCGGCGAAGGCCGCGCTTCGCACCCTGCTCGCCGAAGCCGACCCACCCGACGCGATCTATGCGGGCTCGGAGGACATTGCGCTCGACGTGCTCCACGAGGCGAGCATGCTTGGGCTGGACCTGCCGCGTGATCTGGGTCTGTGCAGCTGCGTCGACAGCAGCATCTTCAACCTCACCACACCCGAGGTGACGGGCATCGTCTGTCACCCCAGGACCATCGGCGGCATCGCGGTGGCACTCCTCATCGACCTGGTCGAGGGCCGCGAGCCTGACCAGGAAGCCGTCGTCGTGCCCACCGAGTTGAACATCCGCCGATCGACACTGCGCGGCGGCGCACCCGTCTAGCGGCCGCCACACCACCGCCCCTTGCCGTCAGATGCAAAAACCTTTCATCATGGAGTACAGAATGAAGACCCTGGTCATCAGCGCAAGCGCCCGAGACGACGGCAACTCCGACCTGCTCGCCCGCGCCGCCGTCGACGGCGGT
>JAOPVF010000379.1 GCA_025963195.1 Mycobacterium sp.
GCCGCCGTACGGGATGAACGACGACGACGGCCTGCTACCGACGAAGCGTTGCGGGTCGAAGCGGTCCGGATCGGCGTAGTCGTCCTGGCGTTCGTGAATGTGGGCGATGGGGACCACGATCGAGTAGCCGCGGGGAATCACCCAGTCGCCCAACTGAAATGTCGGTGCGTAGACGTGTCGGCCCGCGAAGTCGATGACGGTGCGGACCCGCTGCACCTCGAGGATGACGGCCTGGCGGTACTCGTTGCCGTCGGTCGCCGCCTCGTCGACGAGCTTGGCCAGCACGTCGGGATGCCTGATGATGCGTTCGAACACCCACGCCAGCGTCGACGCCGTGGTCTCGTGGCCGGCGGCCAGCAACGTGAGCAGTTCGTCGGCGATGTCGCGGCGGGACATCGCCGACCCGTCCTCGTAGGTGCTGCGCAGCAGCAGCGTCAGGATGTCGTCGCGAGCCTCGAAGTCGGGGTCGGCCTTGACCGAGTCGATCAGGCGGTCGATGACCGCGTCGTACTTGCGCCGATACGCGGCGAGCCTGCCCCATGGGCTGTACCGACCGTACGTCCGCGACGGCACGGGCAGTACCGCCAGGCGCGAGCCGAGAGTGACCCACGGCGGGATGATCCGGCGCAGTTCGTCGAGTTGCTCGCCGTCGGCGCCGAACACCGCGCGCAGGATGGCGTTGAGCGTGATCCGCATCATCGGTTCGGTGGTCTCGAACTCCTGCCCCTCTGGCCAGGTCGCGGACTCGCGCAGCGTCTCCTCTTCGAAGATCTTCTCGTAGTTCTTGACGCTCTTGCCGTGGAACGGCGGGGTCAGCAGCTTGCGGCGCCGACGATGGTCCGCGCCGTCGAGCGCGAACACCGAGCCGGACCCGAGGATCCGGCTCAGATTGGGCTGGATGTTGCCGACGTCGTCGATGTTGGCGGTGAACAGCTGCTTGGCGAGTAGCGGTTCGGCGACGATCACGGTCTTGCCGAAAACCGGGAGGTCGAGCGTGAACACGTCACCATGCCTGCGGGCGATGTAATCCACGGTCCGTCGCCGCGACACCGAGAACCCGACGGCCTGCGCGAGCTTGGGAAGACGCGGCCGGGGCGGAAGATTCACCGCGCGGGTCAAGGCTGCCGTGGAAGCTTCATCGATCGTCGTTTGGCTCACAGGACTCTCCAACCCACTTGGTGGTACTACGGTGTACCATCGGCTCGTGTTGTACGGTACCGCTTGGTACCGCACACGCGCAAGGGTTTGGAGGTGACGGCATGTCGCCGGTTGTGACAGAAGCCGCCAAGACGGATTCGGGTGCGCACGCCTTCCGGCAGCGGCTGCTCGACGGCCTCGCCGAATCGGTTGTCGAGCGCGGCTACCGGGATACCACGGTCGCCGACGTCGTCCGCAATGCCAAGACCTCCAAGCGCACCTTCTATGGCGAGTTCGCCAGCAAGGAGGAGTGCTTCGTCGAACTGCTCAGGACCAACAACGACGCCCTGATCTCCTCGATCCAGGGTGCCGTCGACCCAGATGCCGAGTGGGACAAGCAGATTCGCAGCGCAGTCCGCGCCTACGTCGACCACATCTCGGAGCGGCCCGCCATCACGCTCAGTTGGATCCGGGAGGCGCCCGCGCTCGAGGCGGTCGCTCAGCCGCTGCACCGCATCGCCATGGAACAGCTCACCGACATGCTGGTGGTCCTCACCGACAGCCCAGGATTCCGGCGTGCGGGGCTGTCACCGATATCGCGGCCCCTCGCGCTGATCCTGTTGGGCGGCTTGCGGGAACTGACCGCGCAGGTGGTCGAACGCGGCAGCGACCTTCACGAGATCAGCGAGCCCGCGTACGTCGCGGGCATCGCGATCGTCGGCGCCGGCGTCAACCCAGCATGAGGCGCGCCGATTTCTCCAGTCGGCGCGCGATGTCCGCGTAGGACGCATACCCCATCCCGGCTCGCACCAGGGCGCCCGAGTAGAGCATCTCCAGCGAGTCGATGACGTCAGGATCGACGTCCGGGCCCAGCGCTGCGGACAGTCGGCCACGGATGTCTTGGCCGATTCGTTGGCGCAATACCTCGACGTCGGGATCGCGGCCCAGCAGCGCGGTGGTGACGGCACCGGCGAACTCCGGCTCGTCGGCGACCAGCAGCGCGATGTGGTGCAGGACGTCGGTGACGCGCGTTGCGGGATCGGCGGAGGCGTGCGCGGCAGCCGGTGATGCCGTCAGCCTGCGCCAGAACACCTCGGCGACCAGGTGTTCCTTGGAGGAGAAGTACGTGTATGCCGTGGCGGCGCCGACGCCCGCCTCCGTAGCGACCCGACGCACGGTGAGACCCGCGAAGCCCTGGCTGTTCAACAGCTCGACCGCAGCCTTGCCCAGCCGATCGACGGTATCGGCCTGCTTGGCGGTCAGACGGCGCCGAGTCGACTCCAAGGCCGCATCGGACACGTGTCCGGACGCTACTACAACCCGGGGGTACCGGCAACGGTAGGTTGGCCCGCATGAGCCCCACCGATACCGACCTGCCGAGCGCCGCCGCTCGCCTGTTCACGCTCGCCGAGGACGTCATCGGATTCATGCCCGCCGATGAGGGCCGTGCGCTGTACGACGCGGCAGTGCGCTACCTGGGTGACGGGGTCGGCGTCGAGATCGGTACCTACTGCGGCAAGTCGACGGTGCTGCTCGGCGCCGCGGCGCAGCAGACGGGTGGGGTGGTGTACACCATCGACCACCATCACGGCTCCGAGGAACACCAGCCCGGCTGGGAGTATCACGACACCTCGATGGTCGACCCGGTGACGGGACTGTTCGACACACTGCCGACGCTGCGGCACACCCTCGACGCGGCCGGCCTCGACGACAACGTCGTCGCCGTCGTCGGCAAGTCCGCGCTCGTCGCCCGGTCGTGGCGAACCCCGTTGCAGTTCTTGTTCATCGACGGTGGACACACCGACGAGGCCGCGCAGAAGGACTTCGAAGGCTGGGCCAAGTGGGTGGCCGTCGGTGGTGCGCTCGTCATCCACGACGTGTTCCCCGACCCCAACGACGGCGGGCAGGCGCCGTACCGCATCTACCGACGCGCGCTGGACACCGGCGCCTTCCGAGAGGTTGCAGCCACCGGGTCGATGCGGCTGCTGGAGCGCACGTCAGGCACGCCAGGCGGGGCGTTGGACGTCTAGCTACGAAGACGTTCGCGCACGATTCATTGCTGAAGACACGTTTCGCCGGGTCAGCCGGACGGACAAACTTTGCGTGATGGCTGCCATTGGCGACGCCCCGTCCCGCGCCGATGCGGTGGTGACCGCGATGGCGCAGGCGCAGGCCGAGTCGACGCGCACCTCCCGCGCATCGCGGCGGCGCATGCTGCTGCCGTTGATCCTCGTGTCCATCGCCATCGTGGCCGCCTCGGTAGCCGTTGCCCTTCGGATGGCCGATCACGATGCGCCCGCTCCCGGTCCAACTTCCCGCGTGGCCAGCGGGGATTGCCTGACCTGGCCTTCGGGAGAACCCGACCGACCTGATGCCGTCGACTGCAAAGGTGACCATCGGTTCGAGGTGGCCGACGCCGTCGAGATCGACACGTTGACCGACGCATCCGGCGCCGACCCGGCCACCCACCTCGATCGGGTCTTCCGGGACGTCTGCCCTGCTGCGGTAAACCGTTATCTGGGAAGCCGTTTCGACCCCGACGGCAGGTTCGGCGTCGGTATGGTGTGGTCACCTGCCCAACCTCAATCCGGTGGACTGTTGTTGTGCGGCCTGCAACTGAGTCATCCCGGAGCGTCGAGCACCTTTCAGGGCAGAGTGCGGGACCTGGATCAATCCGCGGTCTGGCCTGCCGGGACCTGCCTCGGAATTATGGACGGCAAGGTGACCGACGTACCGGTGGATTGCGCGGCCGCCCACGCGATGGAGATCTCCGGGGTGGTGAGCCTCGCCGACCTCTTCACCGGACCGCCGCCGGCGATCGCCGCTCAGGACGACGTGGTTCGCGACGGCTGTGCGGCGACGACGGCGGCATATCTGCCGCCCCACTCCGCGGCTGCGACGTCGTTGACCGTGCGCTACACCCCGATCAGCGCGGCCGGCTGGGCGGCGGGCAGCCGTCAGGTCGCCTGCCGGTTGGCTTCGCCGGATCCCGACGGCCGATGGGCGACCCTGGTGGGCAGCGTGAGAACCGGGCTTCTGATCGATGGTCAACCCGCCGCACCGGCACCGGCTCCACCGACCGCGGACCTCGCCACCGCACCTGCCGCGGCACCGGTGGAGACGCCACCGGAGCAGGAACCCGCGGACGCCGCGGAAGAGCCCGAACCCGAACCGACCGCCGAGGAGCCGGGCCCGGTCGATCCCCCTGACGAGGTCGCGCCGGACGGCTAATGGTCGCCGGAGCTGCCCGATGCGCCCGTCGAACCGTCGGCGCCCTTGCCACCCGCAGGGCTTGCCGAGTGTGTGACTTTTGGTGCAAAAAGGTCGAATTCTCGACGATGAACCGCACAGTCGGCGGTCGGGCGAATGCTGGCTAGCGTTCGCTGGCCGCGCAGGCGCAGTCAAACTCGCCTTCCAGACCGCGAGGCAGATCGCGACCGCGGAAGATGCCGCTGCCCCGCGTGGTGGACGACAATGCGTCGGCGGCGAGGATCATCGCGGCTCCGGTCCAGGTGGTGCGCTCGACGGGCCAGCGCTTGCCGTCGGAGAACACCAGGCCGGTCCAGTAGGAGCCATCGGTCTCGCGCAGGTGGTGCATGTTCGCGAACTGTTCGTGCGCGCGGACCGCGTCACCCATGGCGTCGAGCGCCATCACCAGCTCGCAGGTCTCCGCGCCGGTCACCCATGGCCGGTGGTCGATGCACCGGATGCCGAGGCCTGGCACCACGAACTCGTCCCAGCGCGCGTCGATGCGGGCCCTGGCCGCGGCGCCGCGTACTGCGCCACCGAGCACCGGGTAGTACCACTCCATCGAGTGAGTGTCCTTGAGCAGGAACGACTCCGGGTGCTCGGCGATCGCGTGGCCGAGGCTGCCCACCGCGACCTCCCACTCGGGTTGAGACTCCCCGAGGTAGGTCGCCAGCGCCAACGCGCAACGGATGCTGTGGTAGATGCTGGCGCAGCCGGTCAGTAGCGCTTCTGGCAGGATTCCAGAATCACTTCTGGCCCAGGCGATCTCACCGCCGTCGAGCTGCATGGTCAGCACGAAGTCGATGGCCCGACTGACCACCGGCCACATCGCCTCGGCGAAGGCGCGGTTCCTGGTGATCAGCACGTGGTGCCAGACGCCGGTGGCGACGTAGGCACAGAAGTTGCTGTCGCTGTTGGGGTCTTCGATCACGCCGTTGCGCAGCTGTATCGGGAACGAACCATCGGCGCGTTGGGTGTTGCGGCACCAGTCGTATGCCGCGCGTGCCGGCTCCCACAGCCCCGCGACCGTGAGCGCCATCGCGTTCTCGATGTGGTCCCACGGGTCGGTGTGGCCACCCTCGAACCAGGGCAGCGCGCCGGTGGACTCCTGGGTGGCGGCGATCGACTCAGCAGTCTGCAGGCACTGTGCAGGCGTCAGAACTCCTGGGACGCCGGGGATCTCATAAGCCCTCAATGACTGGCCGCCGGCTTCTGGAAATATAGGGCCACACTCTTGCCGATCAGCGGGTTGAGTGCCGCCTCGGCGTTGCGGGTCAGCCACGGCCGGGCCATCATGTCCCACACCAGCAGCTTGTGGTAGGCACTGACCACCGGATGGTCCGACTTGTCAAAGCCCACTGCGCATTTCAGCCACCAGAACGGCGAGTGCAGCGCATGTGCGTGGTGGCTGTGGTCGAAGCTCATCCCACGCCTGGCGATCTTGTCGTGCAGTTCGTCGACCTTGTAGATCCGGATGTGACCGCCCTCGTTGGCGTGATATTCGTCGGACAACAGCCAGCAGATCTTCTCGGGCAGCCAGCGCGGCACGGTCACGGCCAGCCATCCACCGGGCTTGAGCACCCTGACCAGTTCGTCGATGGCGCGCTCGTCCTCGGGAACGTGTTCGAGGATCTCCGAGGCGATCACGCAGTCGAACGTGCCGTCGACCCACGGCAGGTCGAGCGCGTCGCCCTTGACCGCCTCGGCCTTCGCCGACGCGGGCGCCTCGCCCTGCTCCTGCATTGCCTGCAGGATCGCGTCGACGTCGTTGAGTCCCTCGCCGTCCTGGTCGAACGCCACCACGTCGGCGCCGCGACGGAATGCCTCGAACGAGTGCCTGCCCGCGCCACAACCCACGTCGATGACAGAGATTCCCGGACCGACGCCCAGTCGGTCGAAGTCGACGGTCAGCATGTCTTGGTTCGCTCCATTGCGCGTTCGTACACCGAAACCGTCTGCGCGGCAACGGATTCCCAACTGAATACTTCGACCGCGCGGCGGCGGCCAGCGGCACCGAGGCGGCGCAACTCCATCGGCGAGTCGAGCAGTTCACCCAGCACTGCGGTCAGCTCGTCGACATCCCCTGGGCGAACCAACCGAGCACATTCGCCATCGGTGCCGACCACTTCGGGCAGCGCGCCCGCACGGCTGGCCACGATCGGGGTGCCACTGGCCATCGCCTCGACGGCAGGCAGGGAGAAACCCTCGTACAGCGAGGGAATGCATGCCACCTCGGCCGACGCCAGCAGCCCTGCGAGCTCCTCGTCGCTGATACCGCTGCAGCTGTGCACGATGTCGGAGATCCCGAGTTCGGCGATCAGCTTCTCGGTCGGGCCGTTGGGCTCGAGCTTCGACACCAGCTGAACGTCGAGGTCGCGCTCCACGCGCAGCCGGGCGACGGCGTGCAACAGGTGGTTGACGCCCTTCAACGGCACGTCCGCGCTGGCGATCGCGATGATCCGGTTGCGCACCCGGTTCTCGGACGGCTGGAACAGCTCGGTGTCCACGCCAAGGGGAACTACGTGCAATTGGCTGGGCGACACCCCGAAGTCCTCGGCGATGTCCGCCCCCGACGTGGTGGACACGGTCAGCAGTTCCGGGATCTGGCGGGCGACTCGCTTCTGCATCTCGGCGAAGCCATACCACCTGCGCACCAACGGCTTTCGCCACCACTTGGCCGCAGCGACGTCGAGCACGCGGTCGCGGGTGATCGGGTGGTGCACGGTGGCGACCAGGGGCAGGCCCACATCGGCTACGGAGAGCAGTGCGGTGCCGAGACTCTGGTTGTCGTGCACGACGTCGAACTCGTCACGACGTTCGGCGAGGATCCTGGCCACCCGCATGCAGAAGGTCCGCGGCTCGGGGAATCCCGCCGTCCACATGGTCAGCAGCTCGAGCAGATCGATGCGGTCGCGGATCTCGCTTGGCCGTGGGACGCGGAACGGATCGGGCTCGCGGTAGAGGTCGAGGCTTGGCACCTTGGTGAGCCGCACCCTGGGGTCGAGACCGCCAGGATAGGGCTGGCCGGAGAACACCTCGACGTCGTGACCGAGTTCGACGAGACCACGGCTGAGGTGGCGGACGTAGACGCCCTGCCCGCCACAGTGCGTCTTGCTTCGGTAGGACAACAGGGCGATGCGCATGGTCAGTTCACCGAGGCCAGAGTCGACGACAGGTCTCTGGACATGTGTCCAGACTATAGTTTGACGGTCTAGCCACCGCAACGCGGGGCGCTCTCCGTGACTACC
>JAOPVF010000403.1 GCA_025963195.1 Mycobacterium sp.
TTGATGATGGCAGCGAACGACCCCGCGTGTCGGATGAACGGCCGATACCCGGGCGTTCAGTGTTTGCTGGTCAGAAGCCGGAGCCGTGCACTTCGTGGCCGGGCTTCTCGGCGGCCAGGCCGTGGTAGGCGTCCTTGACGGTGCGGCCGTGGTTGATCACGCCGTCGACCTCGCGGGCGATCGGCATGTTCAACCCGTACTCGTTGGCGAACTCCATGATCACGCTCGCGGCCTTGACGCCCTCGGCGACCTGGTTCATCGAGTCGATGATCTCCTCGATCGTCTTGCCCGAGCCCAGTTCTTCGCCGACGTGGCGGTTGCGGCTGCGCTGGCTGGTGCACGTGACGATGAGATCGCCCATGCCGGCCAGGCCTGCGAAGGTGTCGCGGTGCCCGCCCATCGCCTCGCCAAGCTTGGACATCTCACGCACGGCGCGGGCCATCACCATGGCCCTGGTGTTCTCGCCGATGCCCAACGAGTAGCCCATGCCGACGGCAATCGCGTAGACGTTCTTCAGCGCACCGGCCATCTCCACGCCGACCACGTCGTCGGTGGTGTACGTGCGGAACCGCTTGGTGCGGAACAGCTTTCCGAGGTTCGCGGCCAACTTCGTGTCGGGCATCGCGAGCACTGCTGCGGCGGCGTAGCCCTCCGCAACCTCACGGGCGATGTTCGGCCCGGCCAGGATGCCCGCCGGATGCCCCGGCAGCACCTCGTCGACGATCTGGCTCATCCGCTTGTTGGTGCCCTGTTCGAGGCCCTTCACCAAGGACACGACCGGCACCCATGGCCGCAGCTCCTTGCTCAGCTGCTCGAGCACGCCGCGGAAGCCGTGCGACGGCACGCCCATGACGACGACGTCGGCGGTTCCTGCCGCCTCGGAGAAGTCGGTGGTGGCCTGCAGTGTCGGCGACAGCTCGACTTCATCGCCGAGATAGCGCGAGTTGCGGTGGTTGTCGTTGATGTCCTTGGCGGTGTCGTCGGAACGCACCCACTGCAGCGTCGGCCCGCGCCTGGCGCAGATGGACGCCACGGTGGTACCCCAGGAGCCCCCACCGAGGACGACGACGTTGGGTTCTCGTTGAGCAGATGCCATGCCGATCAGGGTAGGTCCGACACCTGCAGTTTCACCGGCAGTTCACGAACTGCGGTGCAGTGCACGTCACCCGCACCCGTACCGTCTCGCCGCTCGCCTTGCCAGCGACAGTAGGGTGGGACGCAGTACCAAAGGTGGCCCAGACTCTGCCGCTGCAGGACGCACCGAGCTGAGGGAAGATAGATGGCCATCACCGACATCGCTGCGTACGCGCATCTGAGCCCAACCGACATCGAGGCCCTCGGGGCCGAGCTCGACACCATTCGCCGCGACGTCGAGGAATCGCGAGGAGCCAGGGACGCGTCCTACATTCGGCGGGCCATCGCGTTTCAGCGCGCGCTCGACATCGGAGCGCGACTGCTCATCGCCGGTAGTCGTTCGCGGACGGGCTGGCTGCTGGGGACCGCGTCGCTGGCGTACGCGAAGTGCGTCGAGAACATGGAACTGGCGCACAACATCTCTCATGGTCAATGGGATTGGATGAACGACCCGGAGATCCACTCCACCACGTGGGAGTGGGACCAGGTGGGACCGTCGTCGCAGTGGCGGTATTCGCACAACTACCGCCACCACGTGTACAGCAACGTCGTCGGAGTGGACGACGATCTGGGCTTCGGTGTCATGCGGGTGACGCGCGATCAGCAATGGAAGCCCGAACATCTGCTGCAGCCGCTGCGAAATGTGTTGCTGGCGGCAACGTTCGAATGGGGCATCGCGCTGCACGACTTCTACTCGGAGCGGGACCGGGCCGAGACGGAGGAGAAGAAGTCCGCCGAGGGCAAGCTGCTGCTCACGAAGATCGTCCGCCAGACCGCCAAGGATTACCTGTTCGTGCCCGCGCTGAGCGGGCGTCGCTGGCGACGGACCTTGGGCGCCAATGCCAGCGCCAACCTGCTGCGCAACATCTGGACGAACGTCGTGATCCTGTGCGGCCACTTCCCGGATGGTGCCGAGAAGTTCACCGAGGCCGTGCTCGACGACGAGACCAGCAGCGAGTGGTATCTGCGCCAGATGATGGGCGCCGCGAACGTGAATGCCGGCCCGCTGCTGGCATTCTCGACCGGCAATCTGTGCTACCAGATCGAGCATCACCTGTTCCCCGACCTGCCAAGCAACCGCTACCGGGAGATCGCCGTGCGGGTACGGGCCTTGTGCGACAAGTACGACCTGCCCTACACGAGTGGCTCTCTGCTGCGTCAGTACTTCTTGACGCTGCGCACGATCCACAAGTTGGCGCTGCCCGATGGCTTCCTGCGCGCGACGTCCGACGACGCCCCGGAGACCGCGTCGGAGCGGAAGTTCTGGGCAAGCGCCGGATCGGCCATCCGGCTGGGCTCGATCGCAGGGCAGCGAAGCGGACTCCGCACCGCGCTGCGCCACGGCGTCAGCCGTCGGCGGAGCGCCCGGCGCGCCAGAACCACCGTGCTCTAACTGGGAGAGCCGCCGTCACTGCTCTGGCTGCCGTGCGACCTCGGGGCGAATTCGGTGGTGGGTACCTCCAGATGGCGGCGGCGCACGTCGTCGGTCTGGTCACGGGTGATGGGCTGCTTGCTCCGCGTCTCGCGCACCCACTCCGCGACGACGCCCAACAGCAGAAGGGTCGCCGCGGCGGCGGCGACGGTCAGAATGGTTCGCTTCGTGGCCATGTACCTACCGATAGTTGACGAACTGCAATGCGACGTCCAGGTCGGCCTGCTTGAGCAGCGCGATGATGGTCTGGAGGTCGTCGCGCTTCTTGGAGCTGACCCGGATCTCGTCGCCCTGGATCTGCGCCTTGACGCCCTTGGGTCCCTCGTCGCGGATGAGCTTGGTGACCTTCTTGGCGTCCTCGCTGCTGATGCCTTGCTTGATGCTGCCGATCACCTTGTAGGTCTTGCCGCTGGCCTGCGGATCGCCTGCGTCGAAGGCCTTCATCGAGATGTCGCGTCGGATCAACTTCTCCTTGAAGACGTCGACGGCGGCCTTCACGCGCTCCTCGGTGGAGGAGACCAGGATGATGCCTTCCTCACCCTGCCATTCGATCGTGGTGTCGGTGCCGCGGAAGTCGAAGCGGGTGGCTAGCTCCTTGGCGGCCTGGTTGAGCGCGTTGTCGACCTCCTGGCGATCGACCTTGCTGACGACGTCGAAGCTTGAATCCGCCATTGGACCCCCTCCTGCTCGGTTGTGTGCGTTTTCGTCTTGGGACCATCCTCGTTGTACCCTGCTTATCGCACCAAACCCGGGTACCAC
>JAOPVF010000436.1 GCA_025963195.1 Mycobacterium sp.
CCTTCGCGCCACGGGCACGCATGGCGGTGAACGCCTCGTGGCCGGGGGTGTCGATGAAGGTGACGAGTCGCTCGTTGCCGTCCAGTTCGGTGAGGACCTGGTAGGCGCCGATGTGCTGGGTGATGCCACCCGCCTCGCCCTCGCGGACGGTGGCGTTGCGGATGGTGTCCAGCAATCGGGTCTTGCCGTGGTCGACGTGACCCATGACGGTGACGACCGGTGGGCGGAACTCGAGGTCCTCCTCGCCGCCCTCGTCCTCGCCGTAGGTGAGGTCGAAGGACTGCAGCAGTTCGCGGTCCTCGTCCTCGGGGCTGACGACCTGGACGACGTAGTTCATCTCGCCGCCGAGCAGCTCCAGCGTCTCGTCACCCACGGACTGGGTGGCAGTGACCATTTCGCCGAGGTTGAACAGCGCCTGCACGAGCGCGGCCGGGTTGGCGTTGATCTTGTCGGCGAAGTCGACCAGCGACGCGCCGCGAGCCAGCCGGATGGTCTCGCCGTTGCCCTGCGGCAACCGCACGCCACCGACGACCGGTGCCTGCATGTTCTCGTATTCGGCGCGTTTCGCCCGCTTCGACTTGCGGCCACGACGGACGGCGCCGCCTGGACGGCCGAAGGCTCCTGCTGCACCACCGCGCTGACCGGGACGGCCACCGCCGCCACCGCCACCACCACCGGGGCGACCACGGAAGCCACCGGCCGGTGCGCCACCGGGCGCTCCTGCACCGCCGCCAGCACCGCCACCGCGGTAGTTGCCACCGCCGCCTGCACCGGGCGGACCGCCGGGACGACCACCGCCGCCACCGGGTCCACGACTGCCTGTGCCTGGGCGCGGGCCACCAGGACGTCCGGTCGCGGCACCCGGCCGGGCGCCGGGCGGACGCGGCGGCATGTTGCCTGGCGTCGCGCCGGGACGCGGTCCACCGCCGGGGCGGGGTCCGCCACCGGGGCGAGGAGGCGCAGCGCCCGCCGGCGGGCGCGGAGCGGGGCGCTCGACGGGCTGTGCCGAGGAGAAGGGGTTGTTGCCGACCCGCGGTGCGCGGGGACCGGGCCGCGGGCCACCTGGGGTGGGACCGGGTCGGGCGCCACCAGGCGCGGGTGGAGCAGGAGCCGCAGAAGCCGCTGGGGCAGCGGGAGCTGCTGGTGTGGGGGGTGCCGCGGCGGCCGCGGGCGGCTCGACGGGCGCCACCGGCGCGACGGGGGGCGCCTTGGGCGCGGGTTTCGGGCCCGACGGCCTTGGCGCGGTCGGCGCGGCGGTGCCTGCCGAGGCGCCGGCGGGCTTGGCCGGCGCGGTGGGTGTCGCACCGTTGCCTGCGGGCTTCGCGGCTGCGGGCTTCGAGCCGCCCAACGCCTCACGCAGCCGTCGGGCGACGGGCGCCTCGACGGTCGACGATGCTGATTTAACGAATTCGCCCTGTTCGCTCAGTCGGGCGAGCACTTCCTTGCTGGTAACACCGAGCTCTTTCGCCAACTCGTGTACGCGGGCCTTACCTGCCACTACAACTCCTGTCTAGGAGGCGACAGCGGACGGCCGCGCCTCGGGTTTAGCTATGACGCATGGTCATCGAGACTTCACGGTGTGCTCATGTTCTTCGCTGCCTGTTCTGTTGCCAGGGTGACCGAGTCTTCCAGTGAACTGAAGTACTCGACCACCGCGGATGTATCCGGCGAACCGGTGATGCGCAACGCTCGGGCGAACGCTCGCCGCCGGATTGCCACGCTTAGGCACTGCTGGTTGGGATGCAGCCATGCACCCCGCCCTGGCAGATTACTCGCTGCATCAACGGTAACGACGTCAATGTCGTTCCCATCTCGCACCGCGACCACTCGCAGCAGTTCGACGGCCAACTCTCGCCTTCTGCAACCGATGCACGTCCGCACTGGTCCGGCCGGGTGGTCGGGGCTTTCGCGCGCGGCGGCAGAAGTCTCGCGCTGGATCACGGTTCAGTCTAGCGTCACCGTTCCCGCAGAAAGAATCGCCTGCTGGCCTACCGCTCGCGGGAGGCTCCCTGAGCAGCTCCAGGGGTGGACGGGCTCTCCGGTTCGGGGGCCGCGTCACTGCGAATGTCGATCCGCCATCCGGTGAGGCGGGCCGCCAACCGCGCGTTTTGCCCCTCCTTGCCGATCGCCAGGGACAGCTGGAAGTCGGGCACGACGACACGTGCCGCCCTGCCTGCTTCGTCGATGACGCTCACCGACACCACCTTGGCCGGTGACAGGGCGTTGGCCACGAACCTGGCCGGATCGTCGTCGTAATCGATGATGTCGATCTTCTCGCCGGACAGCTCGCTCATCACGTTGCGCACGCGCTGCCCCATCGGCCCGATGCAGGCGCCCTTGGCGTTGAGCCCGGACACGCGCGACATGACGGCGATCTTGGAGCGGTGTCCTGCCTCGCGGGCCACGGCGGCGATCTCGACCGAGCCGTCGGCGATCTCGGGTACCTCGAGGGAGAACAGCTTGCGCACCAGGTTCGGATGGGTGCGCGACAACGTGATCAACGGCTCACGGGCGCCGCGGCTCACGCCGACGACATAGCATCGCAACCGGTCGCCGTGCTCGTAGCGCTCCCCCGGCACCTGCTCGGCGGCGGGGATCACGCCCTCGGATCCCTTGGCCTCGCTGCCGACCCGCACCACGACGAGACCGCGTGCGTTCGCCCTGGCATCGCGCTGGATCACCCCGGCGACGATGTCACCCTCGCGGGCGGCGAACTCGCCGAAGTTCTTCTCGTTCTCTGCGTCGCGCAGACGTTGCAGGATCACCTGACGGGCTGTCGTGGCGGCAATGCGGCCGAAACCCTCTGGGGTGTCGTCCCATTCGTTGATCAGGTTGCCGTCTGCATCGGTCTCCCGCGCCATCACCTTGACGATGCCGGTCTTGCGGTCGATGTCGATGCGGGCCTCGGCTTCGTGGCCCTCGGTGTGGCGATACGCAGTCAGCAGCGCGGACTGGATCATCTCAACCACCGCGTCGACCGCAATTCCCTTGTCGACCTCGATGGCATGCAATGCCGCCATGTCGATGTTCACGCTTCGGCCTCCTTTTCGGGCTGGCCGGCCAGCTCGAGCTCACGCCTGTTTGGCGGTGAGAACTCAACCTGGACAACGGCTTTGGTAATAGTGTCGCGGGGCACTTCGCTAATGGCGTACTTGCCTTGGCCGCCGTCGGCGACCACTAGTGCCACGCTGCTCGCGCCGAGTTCACCCAATCGGCCGGTCACCTGCGAACCGTCGGACAGCGTCATCTCCACGACGCGTCCCCTGGCCCTCCGGAAGTGCCGGTCGGACGTCAGCGGCCGGTCGACGCCGGGTGACGTCACCTCGAGAACGTAGGGCGGGGTGTCGTCGAGCTCGTCAAGCAGTTCGGCCGCCGACCGCGCCAGCTCCGCAGCCGCGTCCAGGTCGACGCCCTGATCACCGTCGGCGACGACGACGATGCGCGGCGGTTTGGCGGTCTGGATGACCTGGACGTCCTCGATTTCGTACCCGGCGCGCGCGAACTCCGCACAGAGAAGCTCGATCACCTGCTGCTGCGATGGCAGTCGCGCGGACCGCAGCGGGACATCCGATGCCACGGCGAGCTCCTCGTCTTGAGTTGTACGGACACGACCCGGGCTGGATGACCAGGAATCGAGTATCAACGATACGCCAGCGCAGGAGGGCCAACGAGCAAACGGCGGCGCCGTCCAACCGATCCACAGCCCGTGGCAAATGGCAGGATGTCCCCCGATGTCCAAAGTGCCGAGCGCCCTTCCCCCCGTCAGCAGGCGGCGTGTCCTGATCTCCGGCGCGGCCCTTGCACTGCTGTCCACGACGGCCGCCGGCTGCGGTGCACCGGCCAAGAAGCCCGACGTCGAGGCACTGGTCGCGCAGCTCGACCGCGCGCGTGCGGACAGTCAGCTGGCCGCAGGAGCGGCGTCCGCCGCCCGTCCCGACGTCGCTGCGGCGCTGACCACGGTGGCTGCCGAACGCTCCGCACACGTCCAGGCGCTCTCCGACGAGATCACCAGGATCTCCGGTGAGGCATCGCTGACCTCGACGTCGGCCAGCCCGACGTCGACCAGCACCACCGGCGAGCCACTCCCGCCGCCCAAACCCC
This sequence comes from Mycobacterium sp., assembly GCA_025963195.1. Classification (GTDB taxonomy): domain Bacteria; phylum Actinomycetota; class Actinomycetes; order Mycobacteriales; family Mycobacteriaceae; genus Mycobacterium. Next base: position 4,102 of record JAOPVF010000436.1, read on the forward strand.
GCGACGTCGTCGCCGCTCTCAAGCAATCCGCCGACAGCGCTGCGCAAGCGGCCGCACAGCAGTCTGGCTACCCCGCCGGGCTGCTCGGCTCGATCGCCGCATCGTGCACGGCGGCGTTCACCGTTGGCCTGAACGGCGGGCAGTCCTCGTGACGTCACCCCAGTCCTCTGCGCAGCCGAGCCCGTCGCGGCCCCCGAACGCTCCTGATGCCGCGTTGTTCGACGCGGTCGCCGACGAGCACGGCGTGATCTACGGGTATGGCCTGGTGTCGGCGCACTCGACGCCCGACGTCAACGACCTGGTGTCCGACGCCATGGCAGGGCACCGCCAACTCCGCGAGGACGGCATCGCCCGCCTCAAGGGCCGCAACGTGCCCGCCCCGCTGCCGGCGACCGGCTACCAGATGCCCATCGAGGTCGACAGCCCCGCCGACGCCGCGAAGCTCGCGCTGCGGATGGAGGAGGATTCCGCGGTGGCGTGGCGCGCCGTGCTCGAGCAGGCGACGACGAGCGACGACCGGACCTTTGCGGTGACGGCGCTGATCCAGGGCGCGGTCACCGCGGCCAAGTGGCGCGACGTCCTGAAGGTGGTGCCGAACTCGGTGCCGTTCCCCGGCGGCACCGAGTAACTCGCGCTAGCCCGCGAGGGCTGCGGAGATATCGGAGGCCGCGTCGTCGACGGCGATCTCTCGATTCTCACCGGTGAAGCGGTTGCGCAGTTCCACCACTCCATCGGCCCAACCGCGGCCCACCACGACGATCCATGGCACGCCCAACAGCTCGGCGTCCTTGAACTTCACCCCTGGCGAGGCCTTCCTGTCGTCCAGCAGCACCTCGAGCCCCAGCCGGTCCAATTCACCAGCCAGCTCGGTGGCGCCGACGCGCGCCGCATCGTCCTTGTTCGCGATGACCACGTGGGCGTCGAACGGGGAAACCGATGCGGGCCAACGCAATCCGAGATCATCGTGATGCTGTTCGGCGATCACGGCCACCAGCCGCGACACCCCGACACCGTAGGAGCCCATGGTCAACCGCACCGGCTTGCCGTTCTCGCCGAGTACGTCGGCGCTGAACGCATCGGCGTACTTGCGGCCCAACTGGAAGACATGCCCGATCTCGATGCCGCGGGCGCTCACCAGCGGTCCTGCGCCGTCGGGCGACGGGTCGCCGTCGCGGACCTCGGCGACGTCGATGGTGCCGTCGGCCACGAAGTCGCGACCGGCCACCAGCCCCGTGACGTGCCTACCGGGTTCGTCGGCACCGGTGATCCAGGTGGTGCCATCCACCACGCGCGGGTCGACGAGGTAGCGAACACCTTTGTCCAGCAATGCCTTCGGCCCGATGTAACCCTTGACGAGGAACGGGTTCTTGGTGAAGTCGCCGTCGCCGAGCATCACGTACTCGGCGGGTTCCAGCGCAGCGTCGAGTCGCTTGTCGTCGACGTCGCGGTCACCCGGCAGCCCGATCGCCAGCAGCTCCCACTCCCCGCCGGGGGCCCTGGTCTTCAGCAATACGTTCTTCAGCGTGTCGGCCGCGGTGACGGTACGGCCGCCGAACCGAGGTATCTGCGCCCCGTTGGCCCAGTCGACCAGGGTGGCGATCGTCGGGGTGTCGCCGGTGTCGTAGACGACCGGCTCCGGCAGCCCATCGATCGGCAACGGTTCGGGCGGGGTCGTGACGACCGCTTCGACGTTGGCCGCATACCCCGACTCCAGGCACCGCACGTAGGTGTCCTCGCCCACCTCGCTCTCGGCGAGGAACTCCTCCGATGCGCTGCCGCCCATGGCGCCAGACGTCGCCGCGACGATCACGTACTTCACCGCCAGCTTGGCGAAGATCCGTTGATACGCCTCACGATGCGCGTGATAGGCGTTCTTGAGGCCGTCATCGTCGACGTCGAACGAGTACGAATCCTTCATGATGAATTCGCGGCCGCGCAGAATGCCCGCGCGGGGCCTGGCCTCGTCGCGGTACTTGGTCTGGATCTGATAGAGCCGAAGCGGGAAGTCCTTGTAGGAGCTGTACTCCCCCTTCACGGTGAGCGTGAAGAACTCCTCGTGCGTTGGGCCGAGCATGTAGTCGTTGCCGCGGCGGTCCTTGAGCCGGAACACGCCGTCGCCGTATTCGGTCCAGCGGTTCGACGTCTCGTACGGCGCACGCGGCAGCAGCGCGGGGAATCGGACCTCCTGAGACCCGACCGCGGCCATCTCGTCGCGGATCACCTTCTCGATCTTGGTCAAGACCTTGAGCCCAAGCGGCAACCAGCTGTACAGCCCCGGCCCGATGGGCCGGACGTAACCGGCGCGGATCAAGAGTTTGTGGCTGGGCACTTCGGCGTCTGCCGGGTCCTCGCGCAGCGTGCGCAGGAACAGTTCGGACATGCGGGTGATCACAGCCGACAACCTTAGCGACCACGACGAACCCGTCCTTCAGGCGCTCAGTCCCTGGCCTGCCACGTGCACACGCACGCCTCATTCCCCTCGGGGTCGGCGAGCACCCAGAACGCCGGCGCCCTCGCTTCGCTCAGAAGCGTGCCACCCGCGGCGATCGCTGACTTGACCCTTGCCTCGCCCTCGTCGTGCGGCACGTCCACGTCGAGGTGGATGCGGTTGCGTTGCGGACGGGGCTCGTCCATCTGCTGAAACCAGATCGCGGGACCGCGCCCCATCGGGTCGATCAACCCCGCGGTCAGTTCGGATGGCCCCTCCTCGCCGATGTAGCCGGTGACCGCCTGCCAGAACGGCCTGACCTTGGCGATGTCCATGGCGTCGATGGCGATCTCGAGACACTGCAGCACGCCTGCCCTGTGCCGGCGGCCAGGGCTCGTCACGTACCCGCGCGATGTCAGCGCCTCGGACACCTGACGAGCCAACCCCACCTCGTATTCGGTGACCAAACCGCCGAGCGGGGGCATCAGTCGCAGCACGGCGCGCTCGGCGCGGATGTCCACGGTCAAGCGGTCCTCGCCGTCGGCGCCGACGGTGGTGGAGGCAATTGCGGCGACCATTGCGGCCTGCACCAGCGCGGGCACGTCGACTTCGGTGTAGACCGCGCCGAGGACGAGGCGCCAGCCGAGCGGGCTGACGGCGTCGGAGACCTGCTGGCGGGTGAGCTGGGCGTAATCGGGCATGCCGGCCACGCTAGTGGCAACGCTCGTCTGCCTTCGCCGCATCGCGGCGTAGGAACTAGTTCGATGAGCGCTCACCCGCCATTGACGTCCCTGCGCGCAGGGGGTGATGGTGGCCGAGTCCTGAGGTTGGTGGAAGGTCAGCGGTTGCAATGGCAGTCGCTCGTCGGCTCCCAGCGAGGACAGGTGCTGGAGCACGATCCCCTCACGTAGTGCCCACGGGCTGACCTCGGCCTCTTCGATGCCAAGACACCGCATGGTCTCGTAGGCGACCACCGCGCCACCCACGATTTGCCAGGCGCGTGAGGGCTTGATTCCGCGCAGCCTGCCGCGGTCGTTTGCAGCGACGGTCATCAGCTGCGGAATCGACTCGCGGACTTGAGCTCTCGACACGGTGCGTCGGACGAAGGGTCCTTCGCGTCCGCGGGGGGCACCGTTCAGGCGGGCAAGCTGCTTGAACGTCTTGGATGTCGCCACCACACGCCGTGGCGCGCCTTCCCACTGCACTCTGTTGACGACTTCGTGCAACTGTGCGCGCACGTACTGGCGCAGGATCTTGATCTGCGTCCTCGACGGCGGGTCGGGCTGGAGGAACGCCGTGCTCACCCGGCCCGCGCCCAAGGGCAGCGATACAGCGAGTTCCGGGACGGCGTCGCGCCCGAACGCCAGTTCCATCGACCCGCCACCGATCTCGAGGTTCAGCAAACGGCCCGCCTGCCATCCGTACCAGTTGCGCACCGCCAAGTACGTCAGCCGCGCCTCCTGCTCACCGGTGAGGTAATCGAGCCGAACTCCAGTCTCGGCGAGTACCTGATCGAGGATGGCGTCACGGTTACTTGCATCCCGGATCGCCGCGGTGACGAACGGGTAGAGCTGATCGACGGTCAGCCCGCGGGCCGCGTCGAGCGCCTGCTGCACCGCCCCGACGACTCGATTGGCGCCCTGCTGAGAGATGCACCCATGCGCCCCGACCTCCTCACCCAGCTGTGTGGGCACCTTCACCGCATGAATGGGTAGAGGTGGGGCGCCGGCACGGGCGTCCACCACCTGCAGCTGAGCCGCATTCGAGCCGACATCCAATACTCCGAGACGCATGAACTGCGAACGACCCGATTGAATTCACTTGAATCCGATCGGCGCATAACGACTTCGCTACAGTTCGCCTGCCTCCACCGCTTCGCGGGTGTGCTGAGCCCGTGCGATGTCCTTGGCGGAGAAGCCGATCCAGAACGCGGCTACGCCGACCAGGATCGCGATGCCCGCCACCCACAACAGCGAATAGGTGTAGCCGTAGCCGAGTGCATCGAGTTGAGATGGCGACATGTTCTTCACCGGGCCGGTGGTGCCGCCGAGGTACAGCGTGCGCGACGTCTGCACCGCCATGATCACCACCAGGACCAGCGGCCCGCCGAGGTTCTGCACCATCAGCGTGATGGCCGAAACGGGCCCGATCTCCCGTGGTCCAACCCCGGCCACCGCGCACAGCGGCAAGACCACCGAGATGATGCCGATTCCGAAGCCGCCCACCACGATTGGCAGGAACAGGTCGGGGAAGTACGGGATGTCACGCGTGAGCGTCGAGCCGTACAGCATCGCCGCGAGGACGAACAGCCCGCCGCCGATGATCAGCCAGCGCGGTGCGATCCGCGGTGCCAGACGGGTGGCCAGCACGTTGCCGACGCCGACGGCCACCGCGAACGGCAGGAAGCAGATCCCGGCCCGCAGCGCGGAGTAGCCGAGCACGTCCTGGGCCAACAGACCGACCATCACGGTCACGGTCAGCAGCACACCGCCACCGAGGAACCACGCGATGAACGTCGCCACCCGATTGCGGTCGTTGAACACCGAGAACGGCACCAGCGGGTTCTCGGCCGTGCGCTCGGCGAACAGGAACGCGATGAGGAAGATCACCGCGGCGACGGCGGCCCCAATCACCCATGGGTCGAGCCAGCCGCGGGGCGGGCCCTGCGTGAACACCAGTACCGCCGCCGTGCACCCCAGCGTGGCCAGCAGCGCACCCGTGATGTCGAGCTTGAGCCGTTCGTGGTGCGTCTCGCGGATCCGCATGGCGGCGATCGCGATGATGACGACGCCGATGGGCACGTTGATCAGGAACGCCAGCCGCCAGGAGATCACGGTCAGCAGGCCACCAAGCACCAGACCGAGCACCGATCCGGTGGCCTGCATCCCCGCCGAGACCGCCATTGCCTGGTTGCGGGCGTGCCCGACCGCATAGGTGGTGGCGATCAGCGCGAGGCCGGTCGGCGCCGACACGGCCGCCCCGACGCCCTGCAGCGCACGGGCCGCGATCAGCGTGTACTCGTCACTGGCCAGTCCGCACACCAGCGACGCGATGGTGAACACACCGACGCCGGACAGGAACGCGCGCTTCTGTCCGATCGCGTCACCGACCCGGCCGCCGAGCAGCAGCAGACCACCGAACGTCAGCACGTAGGCGGTGATCACCCAGCTCTTACCGGCATCGGACAGATCGAGGTCGGCCTGCATGCGCGGTAGCGCGACGATGACGATGGTGCCGTCGAGTGTCGACATGAGCTGCATGCCGGTGATCGCGACGATCGCGATGCCGAGCACCGACGACGAAAGTGGCGTGTTGGTGCGCTCCGTCGACCCCGACGAACCCCCCGCGACAGACATGGCTTGCCACCCTACCCAGATCCGAATTCGGCGGAGTCGGGGGCGCGCGCCCCCGAGCTAAAGCTCTCCTGCGTCGATCGCGTCCTTGACTTCCTGGGCGTGGGCGACCTGCTCGGCGGTGTAGCCGATGAAGAGCGCGACGGCGCCGACCACGATGGCGACCGCGGCCA
>JAOPVF010000437.1 GCA_025963195.1 Mycobacterium sp.
GGTGTTGAGGCTGAATCCCCGCGCCTTGGCGATGCCGACCTGGTTGAGCATGCCCGCCATCTTGTCGGCGCTCGTCCAACGCGAGTGCCCCGCGTCGATGTACACCGCCGTGGCGGGGTTGCGGGTCAGAGTGTCGACGGCGTAGCTGATCAAGTCCAGACGTTCCTGACGCTGGCCACCTGACAGGCAGTCGGCCATGGCGAGCGCGTCGGGTTCGAGGATGACCGCGGCGGGCCCGCCACCGATGGCGCCCGCGACGCCGTCGATCCAGCCCTTGTACGCATCGGCCGATCCGAACCCACCTGCGGCGAAGCTCCCGCAGTCGCGGTGCGGGATTCCGTAGAGCGCCAGAATCGGCATGGTGCCGGCAGCCTGCGCCGCGGAGATGTACTTCGCGTCCACGGCGGGAGTGGACAGATTGTCCATCCAGTAGGCCGTCGGCGTGTTGGCGATGGCGTTCAACTCGGGACTCGGCGGGCTCGTACCGTCCGCTGCGGCCTTGGCCTTCGAGGCAGGGTTGACGTAGAAGTTCTGTCCGTCGAGCGGGTTGGCGTTGTCGACCAGGCGCACTGCCGGGGTACGGCCGGTCTCCAGGTCAGTGGAGGAAACGAAGCCCGCGACGGCCGTAACCGCGAGGAAGGGAACGATCCATCGTGCGACTCGACCAGCAGCTGAGGACATCACCCCGAGAAAAATAGTGCCATCACGCAGTAAGCGCCAATCTGCCCTGGCTACATCTGCCAATCCTGAGCGCCGTCGTTCTCGTTGTAGGTGCCGACGGAATTCTTGACGACCACGGGGTCCCCGGTGCCGAAGTTGTCGTAGAACCACTGAGCGTTCTCCGGGCTGAGATTGGGGCACCCGTGGCTCACGTTGCGCTTGCCCTGATCGTTCACCGACCACGGAGCGCCGTGCACGAAGATGCCGCTGTTGCTGATGCGGACGGCGTCTTGGACCTTGAGCTTGTAGCCCTCGGCGGAATCGATCGGAACGCCGTACGTGGACGAATCCATCACGATGTCGGCGAACCTCTCCAATACGTAATAGGTGCCGTTCGGGGTTTCGTAACCCTTCTTGCCCAGCGAGACGGGGATCGCCTTCTCGAGTTTGCCGTTGCGCACGACCTCCATTTGGTGCGTGGCGTCGTCGATGGTCGCGACGAGCGCATCACCGGTCCGGAAGCTCGACTTGGTGCCGCCGGCATCGATGTCGACTGTGGCGTGCGCGGGCCAGAAGTCGATGGGCCGCCATCTCAGCTGGGTGTCGCTCATCCAATAGAACTTGCCGGGGACGGGCGGTTTGGACGAGACGTGCACGGCCTGCTCGGCGAGGGCGCGGTCCGCGATCGGGCGCTGGAAGTTGATGACGATCGGCTTCGCGACACCGACCACCGAGCCGTTGACCGGGTGGAACGTCGGGGGAGCGAAGACGGGGGCGCCGCGGTAGGGCATCTCGGATTCTGGCTCGGCCAAGGCGGGTGTGGAGTGCACCAGACCGCCCACGATTCCAGCCGCCATCACGGCGGTGACGAAGCCGTGTCTCGTTCGATGCCGCATCGTCACCCTTCCACCGGTTGAAACTTATCTACTACGTACGTACTTAGATAGTAGATAACGATACGGAGAGCCGAGCACTCATGACGGCGCGTCTTCGCTTCCCATCGACTAGCGTTTGCGGAGAACGGGTTTCGGAGACGGTCCGTGACCTCCCCGTGATCTACGGTGCTCGGCCGGGACATCCGAATCCGTACTCGCACAATGAATTACACATTTGTAGTTCTGTTACGAATGTGACCAGCGGGGCTGAAGTGATGTACCTTCGAAATGTGTCCGGTGCCCTTACGTACTTAGTTGGTCCGTAGATGAGCGTGGCAGAACGGCGATTCGGCCGCAGGCGTCTCCTCCTTCTCGGGTGTGCGGTTGTCGCGATGGTCCAGGCGACGCCCGCTCAGGCCGACCCCGCCGCCGGAGGTTGGGACCCGTCGCTGCCGAAGCTCCTGAGTGCAGGGGCGCCAGGAGATCCGTTGGCGATCGCAAACGCCTCGCTACAGGCCACGGCCAATGCGGCCCAAACCACCATGGACATGGGACGCCAGTTCCTGACGGGTCTTGGGATCATCCCGGACGCCAATCCAGCCGCAAGCCTCCGCGGCAACCGGGTGTACGGCAAGCAAGCCATCGAGTACGTGATCCGCCGAGCCGGATCGCAGATGGGCGTGCCCTATTCCTGGGGCGGTGGCAGTCTCACGGGACCGAGCCGCGGCATCGATTCCGGCTCGGGCACCGTCGGGTTCGACTGCTCTGGCCTGGTGCGCTACGCGTTCGCCGGCGTCGGCGTTCTGCTTCCGCGCTTTTCCGGCGACCAGTACAACGCAGGCCGCAAAGTCCCTCCCTCCCAAGCCAAACGCGGTGACGTGTTGTTCTGGGGCCCCGGAGGGGGCCAACACGAAGCGCTTTACCTCGGCGGCGGCCAGATGATCGAGGCGCAACAAACCGGGGTGCCGGTGAAGATCTCGCCGGTCCGTACCGGCGGCATGACGCCCTACGTGACGCGCATGATCGAGAGCTAGTGGCCGCTACCCTGATGTTCGGACCAGCCGACGTCGTCGAAGGAAGGAGATGGCAATGCAACAACGAGCTTTCGGCGACCTCGAAGCGGTGATCATGGATCGCGTATGGGATCGCGAGGAGGCCGTGACCGTACGAGAAGTCTTCGACGAGCTTTCCGCAGAGCGTCAGATCGCGTACACCACCGTCCTTTCGACGATGGACAACCTGCACCGCAAGAATTGGCTGAAGCGCGAGCGCAGCGGCAAGGCCTATCTCTACACGGCGTCGATGAGCCGGGAGGAACGTTCGGCAAGGTTGATGCGGGACGCCTTTGAATCGGGCGGCGACACCGACATGGTGCTGGCGTTCTTCGTCGAGCAGATGAATGCAGAGGAATCCGCGCAATTCAAGGCGGCACTTCGGCGTGCGGGACGCCAGCGATGACCACGGCCGTGTGGCTACTGCTCTACGGAGCCGCGCTGACGTGGCTGGCACCGCCGCTGCTGACTCGCTTGACGCGTTCCGGAGTCAGCCCGCACATGGGAGTCGCGGCGTGGCTGACCGCTATCGTCGCCGCCCTGTTCGCCTGGGTCGGTGCGGTCACCCTCCTCGCTGTCGCCGCGGTCGACGGCATGAAGGATTCGACGGCAGTGACGTTGTGTCTCAAGCTGTTCGGGCTCTCGGAGCGTGCCCCGCTGCCTGGCCGGCTCGGTTCGGTGGTGTTGATCGTGACCGCGGTTGCCGTCTCCGCCGTCGTGATCAGCCGCGTGGGACGGTCGGTGCTCGGCCTCCGTGCACGCAGCCACGACCACGCGCGCGAAGCCAGGATGATCGGACACCCCACCGATAGGCCGGGAGTGCTCGTCGTCGAGGCTCACCGCCCTGCGGCCTACTGCGTCTCCGGCAAGCCCAACGCGATCGTCGTCACCACGGGCGCACTGGATGCTCTCGATCGCTCGCAGCTCGCCGCGGTGCTCGCCCACGAAAACGCCCACATCGCCGGTCATCATCACGAGCTGCTCATGGTCCTGCGGGGGCTGGCGACCAGCCTTCCCCGTCTTCCGCTGTTCCGCGTCGGCGCCGCTGTAGTCGCCGACCTCTTGGAGATGTGCGCCGACGACGCCGCGGCACGGCAGTTCGGGACCAGACCGCTGCTCGCCGGCCTGCTCACCCTCGCTGGACCAGCCCGCTTGCCCGCCGACGGGCTCGCCGCCGCGGGCACCGCGGTGCTCGCACGCGTACTGCGGCTGGCCGATCCGGCCCGGCCGGGCATGCAATGGCGCCAGCGGATCGCCCTTGGGGCAACGATGTTCTCGACCGTCAGCGCGCCCGCGGTGATCAACCTGCTCTGTCACTGAACCGATGACTTCCGTCGAGAACCCGGAGATGGTGTCTGCCTACGCAGCCCAGTTCAATCGACCATTGCTTGGCCGGCACGCGGTGTCCTCACCGTTGGGCCTCTGGCTGTTGCTGGCGCTGGTCGGCCCAGCCACCGAGGGCGTTGCTCGGCACGACCTCGAGGCTGTCCTGGGCACGACTGTCGACGACGCCGCAGCGCGGGCACGGACATTGCTGAGCGAACCGCATCCCGCGGTATCCGCGGTGGCGGCGGTGTGGGACCGCAAGCTCGGACCGGCCTTCGATCGGTGGACGCGGACCCTGCCCGACGTCGTGGAGCGCGGCCAGATGCCCAATCAAGCGCAGGCCAACGCCTGGGCGCAGGCTCGCACGAACGGAATGATCAACGAATTCCCGCTCCAGATAGACGAATTGACGAGGTTGGTGCTCGCCTCGGCGTTGGCGTGCGACATCAGCTGGGCCACGCCACTGGGCACGACCGACGATCTGGGCGGTGAGTTCGGTTCGGCGATCAGCCGTGCCTTGACCCTTGATTTCGGGATCCAGCTGGTGGCAGAGACCGACGCGGCAGGGTTGGTCGCGGTGGCAGCTCCACGGGCATCGTCGGCGCTCGACGTCCTCAGCGTGATTGCCGCACCCGAGGTTTCGCCCGCTGAGGTGGATACGGCGGCGCATCAGGTCGCTGCGATGCTGCGAGGCGACGACCGAACTGCGCACCGGGTACCGGTCGCAGAGCTGACCGATGGCCACGCGTGGACCGTGACCGACCGACGGGAACACCGCTCGGGTGGCCCATCCGTCCAAGCGGAGTGGCGTAGCCATCTGCCCGCCTGGTCGGCGACGAGCAACCACGACCTGCAGAACGCGCCGGGGGTGGCGTCGGTGTTCGACGCGCTCACCGGTTTCGCGAGGGAAGAGGACTTGCCCGTCGACTTCACGGCGAAGCAGACAGCCGTGGCCTCCTATTCGAAGACCGGGTTCAAGGCGGCTGCCGTGACGGCGATCGGCATGCGCGCAGCAGGTATGCCGTCGTTTCACAAGGTGTTGGTGCGCAGGGTCGAGATGCACTTCAACCGCCCGTATGCGGTCCTGGCATGCGCCGCGCGAGATGACGGGCCATCGGCATGGCGCGGGGTCCCGGTGTTCAGTGCGTGGGTCACGGAGCCACGCGATACTCCCGCCGAAGGGCCCGGGGTACCGCAACCGGTAGGGGCTGGGTAGCCGTGGCCAACGGGAACGGACCACAGCAAAATACGGCTATTGCCAGTTGCAGTACACATCGAATTCGGCAAGTAATTCATATCAAACGCATATGAGTACGATGGCCAACACTCATCGTGCATTTCGCCAATTGTGTTGATCCGGTATTTCGGTATCGTCCGGCAGCGCGAAGACCGCGAAGCCACTTGGTGTTCAAGCGTCTCCGCGGCCTCGAGGCAGCGATGCGGGCGTGGGTGGCGACCACCCGCTCCTCGGCCCTCAGTTTCCGAAGAAGGGGTCCGGTGACGAGAACTCGCCGTAGCTGCGCGCCTTCGATACGTGAGGCGGTGTGACCTGGATGGACACACTGCCGGGCGACTGCGTAGTGGTGGCGGTGCCCCCAGGATTGGTACTGGTGATCGCGGCGGCGGCCGAGGCGCCCGGCGCTCCGGCAATCGCTGCTGCGGCGGCTCCGGTTGCAAGCATCGTGGCGATGTAACGTAGCTTCATTTCATTTCCCTTGGTTGATTCCGTGAGTTGATGGACGTGCAATCAGTCGCCGATTCAGGCGCTTGGTAGTAGATAGGCCGGCTGGTTACAAAATCCAATCTAATGACGTCTCAGGCTTCGGCCCGCCCCTCATATGAAATGCAAATCCGATGCGCGACAAGAGTCGAGCTGGCAAACACGTGGCCTTCCGAGACTCGACCCAATCGGTCCGAGCCCGGGCGCCCCGACTTACTGCGCAGCCGCTTACTGAACTCGTGCATAGCCCGTCAAAAAGGTGGCGGGTCTTGGTCGATGGCGCGTTGGTTGCGTTGGCGTTCGGCGTGGAGTCGGTGGGCGGTGTGTTGGGCTCTGCTGTGTTTGCGGGTGGGCATGGTCAGGCCGCGTTCGGGTGTCCCGGTGGGCGCTGGTGGCGTGGCGGTGCCGGGTGGGAGTGGGGTGGTGGTGTCCCATCGGGGGAAGGGCAGTCTGCTGCCCGGTGGTCGGGTGTAGCGGTGCCCGGTGGGACTGATCCACACGATGGTCCCATCGGACAGTTGGTGGTCGGTCCAGCCGGTCGGGCCGATCCAGAAGGTCTTGAGCAGGTGGTGACACCGAATTGCTCAAAGACACTCCAAAGGAGCGCCGAAGTGTCTTGCTGACCAGCGTTAACGTCGTTTCGTCCGCGGCCCCAAGGGTCTGGGATCAGATTTATCCGTCGTTGACGAGCAGCACAACTTCGTCATCGCCGATCTCGCGGTTCCCCTCCGCGAAGTGCTTTTCGCAAAGGTCGAACCAGGCACCTCTGTCGTCGTAGTCGCCGTCGCTGTCAAAGGTCACAAACTTCTGACAGACGTAGGCGTCGACCTTCTTGCCATCCTTCCCAAGACCGCAGAATGCACAGTGCCGCTCTTCTCCTTCGACGATCATGGCCATCGCGCTACCTCCCGGTCGGCGGCAAGCCCA
>JAOPVF010000454.1 GCA_025963195.1 Mycobacterium sp.
CAGGAACACCATGTCGGCGGCGAACGCGGCCTTGAGCACGTCGTCGGTCATCGCGTTGCCGCCGTACTTGACGACGACGATCTTGCCGTGCAGCGCCTTGAGCCACGGCAGCGCCTCGGCGAGGACCGCGGCCTTGGTGTGAGTGTCGGTCGTCACGACGAGTAGGCCGAGTTCTCTTCGACGTAGGCGTGTGACAGGTCCGTGGTGCGGATGGTGGCCTCTCCGGAACCGACGCCGAGGTTGACGACGACGGCGATCTCGTCGCCGGAGAGATCGACGTCGCGCGCTCCTGGGGCGCCTGAGCCGTCGATGCAGACCGGAAATCCGTTGAACGCCACGCTGATCCGATCCGAATCCAGCTCGACGGGCGCCATTCCGACCGCGGCGAGCACCCGGCCCCAGTTGGCGTCCGAACCGAACAGGGCGGTCTTGACGAGGCTGTCACGGGCGATGACGCGTGCGGCGGTGACGGCGTCGTCCTCGCTGGCAGCGCCGGTGACGGTGATGGCGATCCGCTTGGTGACGCCTTCGGCGTCGGCCTGCAGTTGCGCGCACAGGTCGTCGCACACGGCGAGCAGGGCGGCGTCCAGCTCGTCTTGACTGGGTGCGACCTCACTGGCGCCCGACGCGAGCAGAAGCACGGTGTCGTTGGTGGAGCAGCTGCCGTCGACGTCGAGCCGGTCGAAGGTGCGCGCCGTGGCATTGCGCAGGGCGCGATCGAGCGCGTCGGCGTCGGCGACCGCGTCGGTGGTGATGACGCACAGCATGGTGGCCAGCGACGGGGCGAGCATGCCAGCGCCCTTGGCCATGCCGCCGACGGTCCAGTTCCCCTCGTGGTGCAGCGAAACCTGCTTGGGCACCGTGTCAGTGGTCATGATGGCCTGCGCGGCTTCCACGCCACCGGTCAGCCCGCCCGCCATCTCGTGGACGATGTCCTTCACGCCGGCCAGCACCTTGTCCATCGGTAGCCGGTCGCCGATCAATCCCGTCGAGCAGACGCCGACCTCGATGGCACCGGTCTCACTGCCCCAGTCCGACAGCGCGGCCGCGACGGCCTCTGCGGTCTGATGGGCGTCCTGGAACCCGTCTGGCCCGGTGCAGGCGTTGGCTCCCCCCGAGTTGAGGATGACCGCGCGCAGCCTTCGGGTGGTCATCACCTGCTGGGTCCACAACACCGGAGCGGCCTTCACCTTGTTGCGGGTGAACACCGCGGCGGCGGCGTAGTCGGGGCCCTCGTTGAACACCAGAGCCAGGTCGGGTGCGCCGGATGCCTTGATGCCAGCCGCGATACCGGTGGCGCGAAACCCCGCGGGAGCGGTGACGCCCTGTGTGCGCACCAATTTCGTGGTATCGATTTGTGTCACGGCGCCACACCCACGATCGAAAGTCCTTCCGTTTCAGCCCAGCCCAGCGCGAGGTTCATCGACTGCACCGCCGCACCCCCGGTGCCCTTGACCAGGTTGTCGATGGCGCACACCGCCACCAGTACGCCGGCGTCGGCATCGACGGCGACCGCCACCTGCGCGGCGTTGCTGCCGATCACCGCACCGGTCGTCGGCAGTTGCCCTTCCGGCAACAAGTACACGAACGGCTCGTCGCCGTAGAACTTCTCGTAGGCGGCGCGGATCTCGGACAGCGGCGCCGTGGTCTTGGCGGTGCAGGTCGCCAGGATTCCGCGCGACGTGGGGATCAGCACCGGCGTGAACGACACGGTGACGTCCTCGTCGGTGACCGCGCGCAGGCCCTGGACGATCTCGGGCGTGTGCCGATGCGCTCCGCCGATGTTGTACGCCCGAGCGGACCCGATGACCTCGGAGCCGAGCAGGTCGACCTTCGCGGCCCGTCCTGCGCCCGACGTACCGCTCACGGCGACGACGGTGACGGCGGGCTCGACGAGGTCCTCCGCCACGGCGGGCATCAGGGCCAGCAGTGCGGCCGTCGGGTAGCAGCCCGGCACGGCAACGCGCTTGGTGCCCCGCAGCGCCTCCCTGCCGCCGGGCAGTTCGGGCAGACCGTAGGGCCAGCTGCCCGCGTGCGCCGAGCCGTAGAACCGCTCCCAGGCGGAGGGGTCGGTGAGCCGGAAGTCGGCGCCACAGTCGACGATCAGCGTATCGGGGCCGAGTTGCTCTGCCAGCGCCGCCGAATGACCGTGTGGCAGAGCCAGGAACACCACGTCGTGACCGGCCAGCACGTCGACGTCCGTCGCCTCGAGCACGCGATTGGCCAGCGGCAGCAGGTGCGGATGGTGCTCGGTGAGCGCGCTACCGGCACTCGCCGCGGCGGTCAGCGCGCCGATGGTGAGGCGCCCGTCTGCATAGGCGGGGTGCCCGAGCAGCAGGCGCAAGATCTCGCCACCCGCGTATCCACTGGCACCGGCCACCGCCACTGAGGTCATGCGGCGATTCTGCATGAATATGCACGTAGGTGCAAATTCATTATCCCCGCTGCGAGGCTCCGACCCGCTCGGCAGCCACCGCCACGGCGGCGTCACGCGCTGCACTGGCCTCGTCCTCGGTCAACGTGCGATCGGGCGCGCGGAAACGCAGCGCCAGCGTCAGCGACTTTCGCCCCTCACCGATCTGAGGACCGGTGTAGACGTCGAACAGGCGGACGTCTTCGAGGAGTTCGCCAGCGCCATCGCGGACCGCGTCGACCACGGCCTGCGCGGCGACGTCGTCGGCGACGATCAGGCTGACGTCCTGGAACACCGCGGGGAACGGGGACACCGCGGGCAGCGGCAGCCGCTCGACCAGGGGCACCGCGTCGAGGTCCAATTCGACCGCGCACGTGCCCTTCGGCAGGCCGGTCCGCTCGATCACCGCGGGGTGCAACGGACCGGCGTACCCGATCACGGTGCCGGTCTCGGAATCACCGAGCAGCACCTCGGCGCAGCGCCCAGGATGCCACGGCAACTCCTGGGCCGCGCGCAGGGTGAACTCCACGTTGCAGGCCCGGCCGATGATCCGAACGGCCTCGAACGCGTCCGACGCCTCGACCGGCCGTCCCGGACCCCAGGGTCCTGCCTGTTCGCGCAACCCGGTCAGCACCGCGGCGACGTGCACCGGCTGCCGCGGCAAGGAGTCGTCGATGGTGGCGATCTCGTCGTCGGTGGGACGCCTGCCGACGGGGATCGGCTGCAGCGATCGCGTCCGCGGGGTCGCCTGGGCGATCTGCTCGATGGCGAACAGCGCCACGTCGGTAGCTCCCCGAGAGACGTTGCGCACCAAGGCCTCCAGCATGCCCGGCAGCAGTGTCGTCGCCAGGTGGGGCCGGTCGGCCTCCAACGGGTTGAGCACCGACATGACGGATCGCCTGGAATCTTCAGGGCCTAGACCCCACAGGTCGAACACCCCGGTAGGCAGGAACGGTGTCGGCAGGATCTCGACGAAACCGTTGAGCGCCAGGGACTTCCCGATGGCGCGGCGTCGCTTCTGCGCAGCGGTGAGACCACGCCCCGGCGGCGCAAGCGGCAGCACCGAGGGAATCTTGTCGAGGCCCTCGAGGCGCAGCACCTCCTCGACCAGGTCGGCGGGCTGCTTGAGGTCGGGCCGCCAACTCGGCGGAGTCGCGGTGACCTGGTCACCGGACGTCGCGACCGCGGCACCGATCTGGGTCAGTCGGCGTTCGGTGGTGCCTGCGGGATAGTCGATTCCCGCGGTCCGGTCCGGCAGGTCCACCGGCATGCTCACCGGCGGGTGCGACCAGTCGTCCCGCGGCGGGTCGCCGCGCCAGTCGGTCAACGTGTTCTCGACGGTTCCTCCGGCGATCTCTGCCAGCAGTGCGGCCGAACGGTCAAGTGCGGCAACCGAGATCGCCGGGTCGACGGTGCGCTCGTAGCGCCGGCTCGCCTCGCTGACCAGGCGCAGGCGGCGCTGCGTGCGCGATACCGCGGCAGGATCCCACACGGCGGCCTCGAGCAGCACGTCGGTAGTGCTGTCGCGCACCTCTGTGGTGCCCGCGCCCATGACGCCGCCGATGGCTGCCGTCGCAACGTCGTCGACGATCAGGACGTCACCCGGATCGAGCCTGCGCTCGACGTCGTCGAGGGTAACCACCCGCTCCCCCGGCTTGGCGAACCGGACGTCGAAGCCACCGGTGATGAGACTGCGGTCGTGGGCGTGCAACGGATGCCCGATCTCGAGCATGACGTAGTTGGTGACGTCGACTGCTGGTGAGATGGAACGGATTCCGCTCAGCAGCAACCTGCGCTGCATCCACCACGGCGACACCGCAGTCGGGTCGATGCCGGTGACGGGACGCAGACCGAACCGCAGGACGCCGGTCCCCGGCTGGACGGTCACCGGCCAGGCGTCGCCGTCTGCGGGCAGCGGCGTGACGTCGGCCGGATCGACGAAGTCGAGGTCGTAGGCGCAGGCGATTTCGCGTGCCATCCCCCTGATCGACAGGCAGTAGCCGCGATCGGGGGTGATCGCCAGGTGGAACACCACGTCGTCGAGCCCGAGAAGCTCGATCGCATCGGTGCCCGGTTCCGCGGTGCCCGGTGGTAGCACCATGATCCCGGACTGGTCGGCGCCGAGGTTGAGCTCGGCGGCCGAGCAGATCATGCCGTCAGAGAGGTGGCCGTAGGTCTTGCGGGCGGCGATGGCGAAGTCACCAGGCAAGACGGTGCCGGGCAGTGCCACCACGACGAGGTCGCCAACGGCGAAGTTCATTGCGCCGCAAACGATGTCACGCGGCGCTCCGTCGACGTTGCGCGAGCCCACGTCGACCTTGCAAGCCCGGATCGGTTTCTTGAACTCGGTGAGCTCCTCGATCTCGACGACCTTGCCGACCGTCAGCGGACCGGTCACCGGGCCGACGGGGATGATCTCCTCGACCTCGTGCCCAATGGCGATCAACGCCCGCTCGAGTTCGTCGACCGACACGTCCCAACCCGGTGCACCGGCTCGGACGACGTCACGGAGCCAGCTGTAGGGAACGCGCATCAGGCTCCGACTCCGAAGGGCAGTGAGAACCGCACGTCACCCTCGACCATGTCGCGCATGTCGGGAATGCCGTTGCGGAACTGCAGGGTTCGCTCGAGGCCCATGCCGAACGCAAAGCCGGAGTACGTCGAAGGGTCGATGCCGCACGCGATCAACACATTCGGGTTGACCATGCCGCAGCCGCCCCACTCCACCCAGCCTGGGCCGCCCTTCTTGTTCTCGAACCACACGTCGACCTCGGCCGACGGCTCGGTGAACGGGAAGAAGTGCGGCCGGAACCGGGTGCGGCCCTGCGGCCCGAACTCGGCCCGCGCCAACGCATCCAGCGTGCCCTTCAGGTGGGCCATCGTCAGGCCGCGGTCCACGGCGAGCCCCTCGACTTGGTGGAACACGGGGGTGTGCGTGGAGTCGAGCTCGTCGGTGCGGAACGTCCGGCCGATCGA
This sequence comes from Mycobacterium sp., assembly GCA_025963195.1. GTDB lineage: Bacteria > Actinomycetota > Actinomycetes > Mycobacteriales > Mycobacteriaceae > Mycobacterium. Next base: position 5,390 of record JAOPVF010000454.1, read on the forward strand.
CACGATGTACACCGGCAGTTCGCGCTCCAACAGTGCGCGGATCTGCACGGGCGAGGTGTGCGTGCGCAGCACCTGCCGCGACCCCTCCGGCGCGACGTGAAAGGTGTCCTGTTCGCTGCGCGCCGGGTGATCGGGCGGGAAGTTCAGTGCATCGAAGTTGAACTGCTCGGTCTCGACCTCCGGGCCCTCGGCGAGCTCCCAGCCCATCGCGACGAACGTGTCGGCGACGTGCTCGGCCAGGATCGTGATCGGGTGCCGTGCACCGACGGGCTGCCGCGTCGATGGCAACGTGACGTCGATGCGCTCGGCCACCAGGACCGCCGCGTCGCGCTCTGCGCGCAACGCCGCGAGACGCTCGTCGTAAGCGGTCTGGACATCGGCGCGGGCGACGTTGACGAGCCGCCCGGCGTCAGCGCGGTCGGCCTTGGGTAGCGAGCCGAGTGCCTGACGGGCCAACGCGATCGGCGACCGCTCGCCGAGGTACTCGGTCTTGGCACGGGCCAACGCATCGAGGTCGGCGGCCAGATCGAAGGCGCCTCGAGCCGCGCTGACGGCCTTCGCGAGTGCGTCCTCGGAGAGGTCGATGGGCTGATCAGACACCCGGCGATCATAGGCGATGGCCAGATGTGGGCCGCGACACGCGATACCCTCTTGCCGTGCTGATCCGGCCAGTCATCGTCGCGATCATCTTCCTGGCCGGCGCGGGCGCTGCCGTGCTCGCGGTGCTGCGGAGCGGCTGGTGGGCCGCACCCGCCGCTATCCTGCTCGGCCTCGCGGCGCTCGGCACCTGGGATCTGCTGCAGACCCGGCACACTCTCCTGCGGCTCTACCCAATCCTCGGGCACGTCAGGTACCTGATGGAGTTCATCAGGCCCGAGATCAGGCAATACTTCATCGAGTCCAACACCGAGGCGACGCCATTCGACAGGGAGACCCGCGACCTCGTCTACGAACGCGCGAAGGGCACGAAGGGCGACGAGCCGTTCGGCACCGAGCGCGACGTCAACGCCATCGGCTACGAGTTCCTGCGGCGTTCCATCCGGGCGCGTTTCGCCGAGAACCTCGACCCCAAGGTGCGCCTCGGCGGCCCGGACTGCACCCAGCCCTACTACATGGCGATGCTCAACGTCTCGGCGATGAGCTTCGGCGCGCTGTCCGCCAACGCCATCGAGGCACTCAACACGGGGGCGGCGCGCGGCGGCTTCGCCCACGACACGGGCGAAGGTGGCATCAGCCCGTATCACCTGCGCGGAGGCGGGGACCTCATCTGGGAGATCGGGTCGGGATACTTCGGCTGCCGCGACGCCGACGGTCGCTTCGATCCGGTCGCGTTCGCCGAGAAGTCTCGGTTGCCGTCGGTGAAGGCCATCTCGATCAAGTTGTCCCAGGGCGCCAAGCCCGGCCTGGGTGGCGTTCTGCCCGGCGCGAAGGTGAGCGCCGAGATCGCCGCCACCCGCGGGGTTCCGATCGGGAAGACGGTGGTGTCACCACCGGCGCACAGCGCTTTGTCCACGCCCACCGAGTTCGTCGGTTTCATCGCCACCCTGCGCAGCCTGTCGAGAGGCAAGCCGATCGGGTTCAAGCTGTGCATCGGCGCACGCACGGAGTTCCTCTCGATCTGCAAGGCGATCCTGGCCGTCGGCGTCGCGCCGGACTTCGTC